>JAOZQB010000303.1 GCA_029932445.1 Bacteroidales bacterium
CTTGCTTTGTGGTATTACAAAACCGGATTGGTAAAAGATACGCTTATCGCAACAGCAAGAATGACTGTACAATTGTTGCTCGTCGGACTGTATTTAGAATATATTTTTAAACTCAACAGTATTGCCGTAAACATCGGGTGGGTTGTGTTAATGACTGTAATTGCCTCTTATACAATTGTAAATCGAAGCAATTTAAAATTTAAATTATTTTTTATCCCCGTTGTTTTATCAGGAATTATCAGCATTGCAATAACCGATGCCTATTTTTTAGGATTTGTCGTAAAACTGGATAATGTTTTTGATGCCCGCTATTTTATTCCTGTAACCGGAATGTTACTGGGAAATACAATTAAAAATGTTGTAATCGCGTTGGATGCTTTTTACAAACGTATTGATGACGAAGAAACATATTATCGTTGGCATTTAGCTAACGGAGCAACAAAAGAAGAAGCCCTTTTACCTTTTATGAGAGATGCTTTAAGAGTTGCATTTAATCCGATGATTGCCACTACGGCTATTATGGGTTTAATTTCTTTGCCGGGAATGATGACCGGGCAAATTCTGGGCGGCAGCAATCCGAATATTGCCGTTAAATATCAAATTATGCTGCTGATTACGATTTTCTCTTCGGCAGTGCTGAATGTTGTTTTAACGATTTTCTTTTCCAACAAATTTGCTTTTGATGCTTATGATAATTTGCGGAAAGATATTTTCAGGAAATAAAAATTGTTCTATTCTTTAATAATCAAAACGCTTGCATAAGCGGAAACGCCCTCCTCTCTGCCGGTAAAACCGAGCTTTTCCGTTGTCGTTGCTTTTACGGAAACATCTTCTTCGGGAATTTGCATTGTTGCGGCAAGTATTTGTTTCATTTGTTGAATGTAGTCTTTGATTTTAGGTCTTTGAAGAACAATTGTGCTGTCGATATTGCTGATTTCAAAACCCTTTTCACGAATAAGTTTTACAATTTTTTTAAGCAAAATTTTACTGTCAATTCCTTTGTATTCCGCAGCCGTATCGGGAAAATGAAAACCGATATCACGCAGGTTTGCCGCACCGAGCAAGGCATCGCAAATTGCATGAATAAGCACATCACCGTCGGAATGTCCGAGCGTTCCTTTTTCGTGAGGAATTTTAATCCCGCCTACTGTCAGTGCTCTGCCTTCGGCAAGTTTGTGCACATCGTATCCTATGCCTGTCCGTATTTTCATAAGTTAGATTATAGTCAAGGTTTCACTTTTCTTTCATTGAAAAGTGAAACCTTGACTGTCAGGACGACTAAATTTATAATCCCATTTTTTTTCTGATAGTTTTCGGAATTCCGTTTATATTAACCATCATATCTGTTGTTTGCAATAAAATAAACGCTTCGGAAACATAAAAATAACCTTTGTATTTTGAATTTACATCCCATGAATTTTTAACGATGTAATATTTGGTTCCGTTTTGGTCGTGAGCAATACCGATAATGTGCATACCGTGATCATCTGTTGTTTCTTGGCTGTCAAACTTTTCTTGTCGAAGCCCTTGTGTAATTTTTTTTTCTTGAACCGGACCTTCTTCCTTAAAAATTCGGGCATTTCGTTCTCTTTCGGTTAATTTTTCCCATTTGCCTTTTTCTAAACCGTTTAAATTTTCAATATCGGTTTCCGGAATTACGGCAACACCTTTATTGTACATAAATCCTTTATGACTGACATCGGCTCCCCAGGCAACCGTATAGCCGTTTTTTAAAGAATAATCAATTACTTCTTCAAATTCGTTAAGCGGAAGATTATAAACTTGATCCGACAACCAATTATCCGGTACTTCCAAAATAAATTTTGAATAAAAAGGGTGATGTGTAAACGAGCTTATTTCAACATAATCATCGGGATTTAAGCCGCAATAATCTTCAGCAAAACTTTTCGGAGTATATTCTTTACCTTTATAAGTGAATTTTTCGGGAAGTTTTCCGAGATAGGTATCGACAATTGCATCATAAGCTTTTCCCCAAGCAGGAGTAATCTTTTTGTTTTTATTTTTAATAACACCGTCAACAAAGTCTTTTAAAACTTCATCGAGTTCACCGTGAACATGTTTTTTTGTTCCGTAATGCAAACCGGTATAAATTTCTTCGGGAACTAAACCGTAATTTTTCAAAACATAGGTATCATCATGAAAAGCACCGCCTCCGCCGAAATTAATATGTCCTTGCATGCGTACGTCCAATCGTGCTTTATCTTTATAGCAATGATTAACCACGAACATTTCCGATAAATCAACAGTATCTTTTCCTTTTCTGAGCATTTCCGATTCTAAAAAAGAAAGTCCGGAAAAACTCCAACAAGTTCCCGAACGGTATTGATTTTTTACGCTTGTTGCAGGCAATCTGAAATCTTCTTTAAAGACGTAGCCCTTTGTTGTGTCATTTGTTTTTTGAGCAAATATGCTGTTTGTAAAAATAATTGCAAAAATGACAATTATCAATTTTAAATATTTCATAGTTTATTTTTATTTATTAATGAATTTATTTTGAATATTAATATTTTGAAATCCTTAGAATGTTCAAAAATTAATTTTTATCCGAACATATTTCCGAAACCGCCGGGCAACATATCTTTTGCCATAGCACCGGTTTCTTTTTGAGAAACTTCTTCGGCTTTTTCAAGCGTTTTATTAATTGCAACAATCAACAAATCTTCAAGGGCTTCTGTATCATTTACACCACGCTTGATGTAAATAACTTGATTCATTGACACAAAATTACCCAACATCTTATCTTCTCCAAGTTCAGCTTTAGTTAATTGAAAAGCCATTCTTTTTGAATTGTGCACAATTGCAAGCCCGCTTACAAGTGGATCAAGAATTGACTGATGATTCGAAGCAAAAAGGCAACATCCATCTTCTTCTTTTGGAATTACTTCT
>JAOZQB010000304.1 GCA_029932445.1 Bacteroidales bacterium
AAAATTAAATTTATTTTTTCAGTTTTTTATTTGACAAATGTCTTTTTTTATCTCGATTTGTTTTCTTTTCAAGATTTTTTTCAAGAGCATCGGTTAAATCAACGCCGGTTTGGTTTGCCATACAGATTAAAACAAATAAAACATCAGCCGGTTCATCTGCTAAGTTATAGTCTTTATCAGACTCTTTAAAAGATTGTTCGCCGTATTTTCGGGAAATAATTCGTGCTAATTCACCGACTTCTTCCGTAAGAATAGCCATATTCGTTAGTTCTCCGAAATATCGAACTCCGTATTTATTAATCCAACGATCAATTTTTTCTTGTGCTTCTTTTATTGTCATCCGGGCTTATTTTACCAACTGACCGATAAACAAGATACTTCCGGTCGTATTTTCTTTAATTAAAAAAATAAACGGGTGATCGGCTTTAAATTCAATAAGATCATTCGGATTTACGGAAGTAATGCGTGTCATTATAACGGCGGTGGCTGCTGCTGCCTCTGTGCCGCTTTCGTCAACATCAATAAACGTTTGGTGAATAATTTTATCAATTTTAAGTTCTTTTTTACAAGTCATTCCCGAAAAATCGGCATGATTAGTAAATGCTCTCGGCATACCTGCATCGTACAATATTTTTGCTAAATCATTCTTATATTCAATTTTAAATTTCGGCAAAGAAAGAGTAATATTGTGATAATCAGCTTTTTTATATAACTCGTTAAACTCGTTAAAACTAAAATTTGTTTTAAAAGCATTAAAATTATCGGATATTTTCGGCATTATAACAATCATGGAAGCCCGTTTATTTTTATACGGGATTTCCGCTAATTTGACGGTTTCATTTTCTGCATATTTCATTCTGTTATTACCATGCATAAAATCTTTTTCAAGTTTTCCGGAAACAGCAAAAAAGAAATCGGGTTTCGTTGCTTTTTCATTGAACTGTTTTTCCCATTTTGCCAGAAAATATACGGTATTCACAAGAACCATCTTTGTATCGTCATCTAAGGAATTAATATCTAGTAAATTTTTTATTTTGTCATTGGTCTTTTTTGCGATCCAATTATTAATTTTAATTCTTGCATGTTCGCGATCTTCCGTCTGTTTAAAATTTACGCTTTCAATTTTTGCATCATAATAGGTTTGAACACTTTCAAAAAAAGAATGTAAAAAATTATAATCGTTTTGTGCCCAAATTGAATTGGCAATATTCAGAACATAAAATTTCGGATTTACGGATTTTTGAATATCGGAAATAATGGTTTTAAAACTTTCGTTAACGGTTTGTGCTTCTTCCGGAAAATGCAGAACTTCGGACATTTCCGTTCGTGTTTTTCCTCGTGCACCTTCGTATGTCATTGCCAAAGCTGTTGAAACACTGAAGGGCGATAAAAATAAATTTTCGTCGAAACTGCCGATATCTGAAAATAACTCAAAAGTAAAACGGTTGTTATTTTCAACTTGTTTTTTATAGTTCTGAGAAAAAGCAGTATTCAGAAACAGAAACGAGATAAGAAATAATATAAAATGTTTTTTCACGGCTTTTTAGTTTTAATATTTATTTATAAGATGAAAAATGAAAGATTATTCATAAATCAAATTTAATATTAATTTTGCAAAATCGCAACAATTAATAATGTAAACAAATGAAAACAATCAAATATTTATTTTTCGTAACGGCAACTTTGCTGTTTTTTGTGTCATCATGTCAATCCGACAATAATACAGAAAGGTCTGAAGATAAGATTGTTTCAGAGAATCATACAACCGGTGATACGTTAATTTTAATTGAAACCGCTTACGGTAATATGAAAATTAAATTGTACGATAAAACACCGAAACATAAAGCAAACTTTATTAAACTTGCAAAGCAAAGTTTTTTTGACGGTTTACTGTTTCACCGTGTAATAAATCAGTTTATGATACAAGGCGGTGACCCTGATTCAAAAAATGCACCTGCCGGAAAAATGCTCGGTAACGGCGGTCCCGGATACGAAATTGATGCGGAATTTAACGATTCCCTGTTTCACAAAAAAGGCGTAATTGCAGCAGCACGTGAAGGAGATAACGTAAATCCACTGAAAAAATCTTCCGGTTCGCAATTCTACATTGTTCAAGGACGAACATTCACCGATGAGGAATTAGATAAATTGGAAGAACAAAGTTCTGTCGGAAACTATATTGCTTCACATCCGGAAATTAACAAAGAAGCAACAAATTACAGAATTACCGGTAACAACTCGGCTTTCAATAAATTGATTGAAGCCATTAAGAAACAAGACAATTTTAAAATTACGAAAATTCCGGATTATAAAAGAACGATTTATAAAACAATCGGCGGAACACCGCATCTGGATAATAATTATACGGTTTTCGGAGAACTTGTTGAAGGTTTGGATGTCATTGATAAAATAGCAGCCGTAAAAACGGATAAAAACGACAGACCGATTGAGGATGTTAAGATGACAATTAAAGTAATTGTTGAATAAAAACGTATAAGCAAAAGCAATACAAGATGTTAACTAAAGCAAAAAACTTATTAAAAGAAGTAAAAATTTTCACTTCCGATGTATCTGAAGAAATTGAAGAATTCAGAATAAAATATTTATCCAAAAAAGGCGGTATTGTTACCGAATTATTTAAAGATTTTAAAAATGTTCCGAATGAACAAAAAAAAGAATTCGGTCAGGTATTAAATTCTCTGAAAAATGAAGTTACGGATAAAGTAAATTTTCTGAAACAAAATTTAAAATCAAAGGATGAAGTAAAAATCGGTTTGGACTTAAGCTTACCCGGTGATTCATCTGAAAAAGGATCAAGACATCCGATTTCAATTGTAAGAAACGAAATTTCCGAAATTTTTATGCGTTTGGGATTTACAATTTCCGAAGGTCCTGAAATTGAAGATG
>JAOZQB010000305.1:0-815 GCA_029932445.1 Bacteroidales bacterium
TTCTCGGAAAACATTATTCAATTGCACGGGAAGAAAAATATATGAAACGCCTTGATGAGCTTGTAGCAAATGTTTTAAAAGGAAATAAAATTATAGGAATTCCGGCAATCAGAAAAAATAAAGACGGAAGTTCCGGAAGACATATTTTATCTGCTAACCCGGTAATTGAAAACGGAGAGATTGCAGGACTTGAGGGTTTTGTATTGGATATTACCGAAACAGATGATTACTCACAACACATGTATGATGCCGTCAGAAACAGTAAAGCCGGTTATTACCGATTAAACTCCGACGGTTATTTTGAAGATGTTAATAAAGCATGGTTAACTTTATATAAATATGATAATAAAGAAGAAATTATCGGTAAACATTATTCTTTCAGCAGAGATAAAAAAGATTTAAAAATATTGGACGATATTTTTAATCGAGTTACTAAAAACGGTGAAACTATTTCAAGCAGTATTGCTGTTCGTATTTGCAAAGACGGTTCCACCGGCAAACATTTGCTTTCTGCAAATCCGGTCTATCAAAAAGATAAAATTACGGGAATGGAAGGATTTATTTTAAATTTGCCAGAAGAAAAGTAACTTTATCCAAAAACAAAAAAGCACATTCTAATGAATGTGCTTTTTTATATGGAAAATTCTTAGTTATAAATATTTTAAACATAATTTGTTCATTTCTTCTTTCATTTTAAATAAATCATCTTCTGTTGCGGTTTGTGAATAAATTCTTACAAATTCCTTTATTTTATCATATTGAAAAAGAGATAGCTGTGCAGCATCAAAATGCGGAAAATTATGAGAATTCTTACT
>JAOZQB010000305.1:825-2899 GCA_029932445.1 Bacteroidales bacterium
AAGTTAACACATTCTCTGAATTCTTCCCACTCAATTCGTTTAGGAACCGATAAATAATAATGAAATTTTTCATGCGATTTAAAAACACCCTTCTTAATCTTTTTTAAATCAACAAATTTTCGAATTTGAACTATACTGACATACGGATTTACACTTTTCTTCTTCAACACTTTAACACCGGTTTGAGCTAATCTTTCAATGATTAAATCTCCTTCCGAAATATCGCTCGCATGCATAGCAACAACCGGAATAACTTTATTAAATAGGGTTAAATGCGCATAATTCATCTTCAAATCTTCATCTTCTTCTTTAAATTTTTGTTTAAGCCGAATAATTTTATCTTCAAGACATTCATTAAACGATTTTACGGCAATATAAAGAATTTCAGGGGTTTTTTGTACTTCAGGATGCTCAGAATAATATTCTCCGTAGGGGTTTTTACTTCTTAAAACCAATCCTTTTGTACATTTTGTACAAACCGTAATAAGTTCTTCTTTTTTAAGACATGCTAAACCTTTCATATATTTCAAATTTAAAATTTCTCTAAATTACAAATTATTCCCGAAATTTCAAAATACTATGAGTGTCCTCTGACTACAATTTTCATAATTTTTAAATTCAAATGAAAAAAGTGAAACAATTGTTTGCTGAAACATACTCTTAAAAAACGTACAAATTTAGTCGGTTCCGTTGCATATGAATAATTTGAATACGGAATGGTTTTTTCTTTACTTTTTGCCATGAGTCTTATATTTTTTTGATTATTATCAATGTTAATTTTAAAGTTCTGAATCATTATTCGGGAATTACCCACCAAAATGCTTTTGCTTTGGCCTTATACATAAACATATAGTGCATAAACAGTTTCATCCAATGTCCGGCTGAACCTACCACACCGACGGTATCTTTAATATTTCTGCCCCATTTCGGATATTTTTCCCAATCCTGTACAATGGGATTTACGGTCATAACCGCTGCTTGTCCTTTAATTAAACCGTAACCGGCTGAAACAATACAGGCGGCACCCATTTTTGCCATTGATGCTTCGTGCGGATGATCTTTTTTTCCTGTTTTAATACGATGAGCTACATTCGCTGCAACAATTCTTCCTATTACGCCGGACGGCATTCCCGTGCGCGGCGGTGTCGGAAAAATTTTGGTTCCGTTAGGACTTTGCATCGGTTTTGACATAGTGTGCGGCGGTGCGAATGCAATACCGGAAGCATACATATTATCATAAACCGGACTTTGATATATTTTAGGCCAATCACTTGCTTTCCATTCTTCGTAGGGTTTCGGCGTATAGTCAGCATCAACTTTCATCATGCCGTTAGCAGCAAAAACTTTTTCGCTAATATCTTCATCATTTTCATCAAATGCTTTCATCCCGACACCTGCAAATCCGGGTATCAACATGGCGAAATCAAATTCTTTTTCATGTTCATTTCCGTCAAGCGTTTCATAATATACTTTTTTCGCATCGACCTTTTTAACGCCGGCACGTTTAATCCAGCGAATACCGTATTCTTTCAAAATAGATTCCGTAAAAATTTTAGTAGGCGTAATGTATCCGTTTCTTTTGATGTATGCACCGCCCATTCCGAAATCGCCGAGTTCATATTCGTTAGATATCCACCAAATATCTGCCAACTTATTGAGTTTGCGTTTATTCACTTCAAACGAAATATTTAAAGCATATTCAAAAGCAGCACCTTGGCAAGTTGCTAACGGATGTCCGGTACCGATAAGAAATGTTTGCTTCTCCCCTTTTTCCATTTTCTCCAAGGATTTTTGGAGATTTTCCCAAGCATGTGCCGCATGATCATAGGTGCACACTGAATTTGTATATTTATCGGGTCCTAAACCTTCTGTTGCCGCAAAATTTAATTTCGGACCGGTGGCATTTATTAGGAAATCGTAATCAACGGTTTCTTCTTTGCCTTCTTTTTCTCCCGCAACATATTTTATTGATACAAAACCTTTTTCATTATCTTTATTTCCTTCCGGATGAATTGATAATGCTAATGCTTGTTTATAAATAATGCCTTGTTTTTTATAAACGGGAGCTAATTTA
>JAOZQB010000090.1 GCA_029932445.1 Bacteroidales bacterium
GACGGTTGAAAAAATAAAAAATATTTCAACAGATGTTAAATCTGTTAAAGCACCTCAAATTGTTTCCGAAATTTTAAATCAAATAGATAAAAAGGTACTTGCTAAATCAAAAAATCATCAGAAAGCATTTGATATTTTAAAAGGATGGGACGGAAATCATCAAAAAGATGCTTCTGCACCTGTTATTTATTATCGTTTATTAAGAAAGGTTTTGGAATTTGCAATGCAAGATGAACTCGGAAAAGAAGACTTTGAATATATGACACACGGACATACACCGGCTCGTTCAATACCTTTATTTATTAAAAATGATTCTTCTGTATGGTGGGATAATATTTCTACAACAGAAATTAAGGAAACTCGAAAAGATATTTTTAATACGGCTTTTGATTCTGCCGTTGTTTGTCTTGAAAATGAACAAGGAAATAATTTTGATGCTTTTAAATGGAAAAATGTTCATACAGTTGAATATAAACATTTTATAGGAGGATCATCTCCGTTGCTTGCAAAAATATTTAATATCGGACCTTTTGGAGTTTGGGGCGGTAGGCAAGTTCTCAATAATATTAATTTTAATTTGAGTAAGGATGGTATGTATCATGCAAAATCCGGTCCTTCGATGCGAATTATTATTGATTTTTCTGATATTGAAAATTCTGTCAGTATCATACCAACCGGGCAATCAGGTGTTTTTATGAGTAAGCATTATTCCGATCAAGCAGAAATGTATAATAACGGAAAATTCAGAAAACAAATGATGAATAAGGAAGAGATAATTTCGACATGCAAAGATAAATTGATTTTGAAACCGAAGAAATAAAAAATTTAATTGTTTTGAGGAGTTGAAACGCCTTCATCTTGTTCTTTAAGGTAGTATCCGCTTTCAACTTTTCCGAATCGATAACTCAAATACAGTATCGGAAAAAATTGAAGATTTTTTTCCGTTTCCATAATTTTTATCGGTTTCGGGTATGCTTCAAATATAAAACCGACTTCAATAATACTTAACTTTTTATCCGTTTTACTGAATTCAAAATTGAAACCTGTTTTTGCATAAACTCCGGGCACTAATTTTATTTCATTAAGATGATCAAAATAAGATTTTTTACCGTATATATACCACCACGGCGTATTTTTTACAAAGTGTTTCCATTCGGGTTCTTTTGTTTTTTCATCGTAAATAAAATAATAAATCGGTTTCAAAAAAGAAAAACTGATACCTCCTGTATAAAACCATCGCACGGAAACGCTGTTTCTGTCAAATTTTTTATATAATTCATGATGCATTCCGGTTCCTAATTGAATATTAAAAACGGCATTTGTTTTGCCGTAAACAAATCGAAAAAAATCAAGATTGTATGGGTTTGTAATTTTTTTTTCTTTTTCATGTTTAACAATATTAAAATTGCCTTCAAATAACCATTTTCGATGAATATTAATACGTTTTCCGTAACGATAACCAAACCCGTATCCGTTTGAATTTAAGTTGATCCCATAGCTTTTCTCATTCCGAAATAAAATTTTATGTTCCGTATCAATTTCTCCTTGAGAGTATAATGAGATACTTATAAAAAAAAATAATATTAAGGAAATTGTAGTTTTCATATATCTATAAACAAACAAAGTTTGTAAAAAAATTACAAACTCCGTTTTTTATTTTTTAAATTCAAAAATTATAAATCAGGATTTTCGTTTAAATGTATAATATCCTGATTGATATTTTGCTGACCTGCATCACCTTGATAGACAGACGGCGGATATGCGGGGCATATTCTGCTGTTTGTATTGCAGGATGTTAATAATAAACCGAATGTAAATAATAAAACTGCGAAGATTGAAAGTATTTTTTTCATTTTACTAAAATTATAATATTAGATTATACTACAAAGTTATACATTTTTTATAAAAACACTCCTTTTTTTTATGAATATTTTATAAAATGTTTTTTTGTTTTATTTATAACTGAAAAGAATGTATTTTTATTGTCTTATAAATGAAATTGTTAAAACAAGATTAAAATTATATCTAAATGATAAATATTGAATTTTTCAGAGAATATTGCTTAAGAAAAAGCAGCGTCAGTGAAAGTTTTCCCTTTGATGAATCTACTTTGGTAATGAAAGTCTTAAATAAAATGTTTGCATTAACGGATTTGCATGAAGAATTTTCTTTAACATTAAAAGCAAAACCGGAAGATGTTATTTTATTAACAGAAACTCATGAAATAATAACCGGAGCATATCATATGAATAAAAAACATTGGATAAATATTAAACCAAACGGAACTCTTTCTGATAAGTTTATTCTGCAATTAATTGATAATTCTTATGAGTTAGTTATTGCAGGAATGCCGAAAAATCAACGAAAATTAATTTAATTTAATTAAAAATGTTTTTAAATATATCTTATATAAAATCTTATTTATATAATTTCAGTATTCTTTTTTAAATTTGCATAAATAATCTGATAAAAAAATACACATGAAAAGAGATACAAAAATATTTGATTTAATAGAACAAGAATTAAATCGTCAAAAAAGAGGTATTGAACTTATTGCTTCAGAAAATTTTGTTAGCAAACAAGTTATGGAAGCGATGGGCTCACCTTTGACCAATAAATATGCCGAAGGGTATCCCGGAAAACGGTATTACGGCGGTTGTCAAATTGTTGACCAAACCGAACAACTTGCTATTGACAGAGTAAAAGAACTTTTTGGTGCCGTATGGGCTAATGTTCAACCGCATTCGGGTGCACAAGCAAATGCAGCCGTAATGTTGGCAGTTTTAAATCCCGGAGATACTTTTATGGGACTTAATTTGTCGCACGGCGGACATTTGACACACGGTTCTTTCGTTAATTATTCCGGAATTTTATACAATGCTGTTTCTTATAATGTTAAAGAAGAAACAGGAACTGTCGATTATGACGAAATGGAAGAGCTTGCCTTAAAAGAAAAACCGAAGTTGATTGTAGGCGGTGCTTCAGCATATTCTCGTGATTGGGATTATAAAAGAATGCGAAATATTGCCGATAAAGTAGGAGCATTATTGATGTTTGATATCTCGCATCCTGCCGGATTAATTGCCGTCGGGTTGTTGAAAAATCCTTTGCCTTATGCTCATATAATTACAACTACAACGCATAAAACATTAAGAGGTCCCCGAGGCGGTTTAATTATGATGGGACAAGATTTTGATAATCCGATGGGTAAAAAAACACCCAAAGGCAAAATCAAAAAAATGTCTGCTGTTTTGGACAGTGCCGTGTTTCCCGGTACCCAAGGCGGACCGCTGGAACATATAATTGCTGCAAAAGCCGTTGCATTCGGTGAAGCACTTACTGATGAATTTAAAGACTATCAAAAACAAGTTTTGAAAAATTCAAAAGCTTTGGCTGATGCCTTTACTGAAAAAGGTTATAAAGTGATTTCCGGCGGAACCGATAATCATTCAATGTTAATTGATTTACGAACTAAAGTTCCCGAAACTTCCGGTAAAATTGTTGAAAAAGCTTTGGAAAAAGCAGATATTACCATAAATAAAAATATGGTGCCTTTCGATTCGCGTTCGCCGTTTCAAACTTCCGGAATTCGTGTAGGAACTCCTGCAATTACGACAAGAGGCGTAAAAGAAAATTTAATGCCGGTTATTGTTGAAAAAATCGACCGAGTAATTCTCGACCCTGAAAATGAGGAGCTTATTGCTGAAGTAAGAGCAGAAGTTAATGAATTGATGAAAGATTTTCCTTTAACGACACATTAGAATTAATTATGGGAAAATTAAAAGTTTGGTCAAAGAACTTGAATAATAAAATTGAATTGAAAAAAGAAGAAATTTTCAAAAGAGATTACAAGTTCTTTAAAATTGACCGTCTGGAGAGAATTAATGAACGCTTAGATGTTTTTTCTGACAATTGTGAAATTTGCCGTAATTTTAAAACAGAATCAGAAGATATTGTAAACAGATTACCGGAATACATTAACGGTTCTCCGGGGATGCGTGCCGAGTATGAAAAACGAACGGATACAATCGTTAAACATTTAAAGCAAAAACACGGATTAGTGCCCGAACAATACTATGTGTCTGCTTATTCTTTTATCGGTTTTTTATCAGGAACATTAATATTTGGCGGTGCAGCATATTTAATCGAGCCCGGGTTTGTAAAATGGGGATTATTATCAGGCTTTACGTTCGGGTTGATTATCGGCAGGATATTAGGTCATCAAAAAGATAAAACTAAGAAAACTGAAGATTTAATTTTATAAAAAATCTACATAATAATATTCACTAAAAAAATGAGTTATGAAATATTTAATTCTAAGTCTGTCGAGCTTATTGATTTTAATAGGTTCTTGTAATCAAAAAAACGTGAAACAAAAACAATTTAACTACCCCGATACAAGAAAAGATACTGTTGTTGATGATTATTTCGGAACAAAAGTTGCCGATCCCTATCGTTGGTTGGAAGATGATAATTCAGAAGAAACAAAAGCTTGGGTTGATTCTCAAAATAATTTTACGTTTTCATATTTGAACAATATTCCGTTTAAGGATAAAATAAAAAGCAGATTAGAAGAGATTTGGAATTATGAGAAAATATCAGCACCTTCAAAAAAAGGGGATTATTATTATTTCTATAAAAACGACGGACTTCAGAATCAATACGTAATGTACCGAACTAAAGAACTCGGAAAAGATGCTGAAGTTTTTCTTAATCCTAATACTTTTTCGGAAGACGGAACGGTTTCATTAGGAGGTGTAAGTTTTACAAAAGACGGTTCATTGCTTGCCTATCAAATTTCGGAAGGCGGTTCGGACTGGAGAAAAGTAATTATTAAAGATGCAGAAAGTAAAAAACAACTTGAAGATACTTTGATTGATATTAAATTCAGCGGTATTGCTTGGAAAGGAAATGAAGGATTTTATTACAGCAGTTACGATAAGCCCAAAGAAGGCAGCCAATTAACCGGACTTACTCAATATCATAAGTTGTATTTTCATAAACTGGGAACAGCGCAAAAAGATGATGCTTTAATTTTTGGCGGAGAAAATCAAAAAAGGAGATATATCGGTGCATACTTAACGGAAGATCAGAGATTTTTAGTTATTTCTGCAGCAGAAAGTACAAGCGGTAATGAATTGTATATTAAAGATTTGTCAGTTGAAGACAGTAAAATAATTCCCGTCATGGAAGGCTTTGAAAGTGATTTGGGGATTATTGATAATGACGGTTCACGTTTATTGATATCAACAAATTATAAAGCTCCGAATAACAGACTCATAGAAGTTGACGCATCAGCTCCGCAAGCCGAAAATTGGAAAGATCTTATCCCGGAAACAGAAAATGTATTATCCGTGAATACCGGAGGCGGTTATCTCTTTGCATCTTATATGGTTGATGTAAAATCACAAGTTATTCAATATGATTACAACGGAAAAAAAATAAGAGAAATTAAACTTCCTTCAATAGGAACAAGCTATGGTTTTGGTGCAAAAAAAGAAGATACAACATTGTATTATACATTTACTTCTTTTACATATCCTGCAACTATTTTTAAGTATGACATTAAAAAAGGAACTTCCGAATTATATTGGAAACCGGATATTGAATTTAATCCTGAAGATTTTGAAACTAAACAAGTTTTTTATAAAAGCAAAGACGGAACAAAAATCCCGATGTTTATAGTGTATAAAAAAGGAATTAAACTAAACGGTAAAAATCCGACTTATTTATATGCTTACGGAGGATTTAATATCAGTTTAAAACCGGGATTTGACTTAAGAAAATTAGTCTGGTTAGAAAACGGCGGTATTTATGCTCAACCGAATATTAGAGGCGGAGGTGAATACGGTGAAAAATGGCATAAAGCAGGAACAAAAATGCATAAACAAAATGTCTTTGATGATTTTATAGCAGCAGCAGAATATTTAATTAAAGAAAACTATACATCAAGTGATTATCTTGCTATTGCCGGCGGTTCAAACGGCGGATTGCTTATCGGAGCAACTATGACACAACGTCCTGATTTAGCTAAAGTTGCTTTGCCTGCCGTTGGTGTAATGGATATGTTACGCTATCACAAATTTACGGCCGGAGCCGGTTGGGCAAGTGATTACGGAACTTCAGAAGATTCGGAAGAAATGTTTAGATATTTATTAAATTATTCACCCGTTCAAGCAATTAAAGATAGTGTAAATTATCCGGCAACATTGATAACAACTGCCGATCATGACGACCGTGTAGTTCCTGCACATTCATTTAAATTTGCTGCTACATTGCAGGCAAAAGCAAAAAGTACGAATCCTTTATTAATACGAATTGAAACAAATGCCGGACACGGAGCCGGAACACCAACATCAAAACAAATTGAACAAGTAGCTGATAAATATGCATTTGTATGGTATAATATGGGAATAAATCCGTTCAAAAAGTAACAGATAATAAAAAAACTTGTGAGGAGTTGTCTGAAAATAAATTTTCAGACAATTCCTTATTTTATTTAACAAAAGAAACTTAAATAAACGCTGTTTATAATATAAAAGCAAATAATAACGTTTTTTTGTAAATGAAGAAACAATTTGATTTTATGATAATCAACACTTTTTTAAATATTTTAAGAATAAAATTGTAAATTTACGGATTAAACAAAGGATAACTTCCTTAGACTTATTAATTATATGAGATACTCGGCAATCGTTTTGGTTATATTATTTGGTATATTTTCCGTGAAACCTATTAAAGCTCAAAGCAGCTATTTTCATTATCCCGAAACAAAAAAAGATTCAGTTGTTGACGATTATTTCGGAACAAAAGTTGCCGATCCCTATCGATGGCTGGAAGATGATAATTCGGATGAAACGAAAGCATGGGTGAAAGCCGAAAATAAATTCACTTTTGCTTATTTAGATAAAATTCTCTTCAGAGATTCAATCAGAAACAGATTAAAAGAAATTGTTAAGTATGAAAGGTATGATATCCCCGTGAAAGAAGGTGATTATTATTATTTCTATAAAAATAACGGATTACAAAATCAGTGGGTTTTATACAGAACAAAAGAAATAGGCAACGGTGAAGAAATATTTATTGACCCGAATACATTTTCAAAAGACGGTACTGTTTCAATGAGCGAAGAAAGTTTTTCAAAAGACGGCTCATTAATAGCCTATCAAATTTCGGAAAAAGGATCAGATTGGAGAAAAATTGTCGTTATTGATACTAAAACGAAGACTCAAATCGGAGATACTTTATTTGATATATTTGACAGCCGAATTTCGTGGACAGGTAACAGCGGTTTTTTTTACAGTACTTTTGACAGACCGGAAGACGGAAGCAGATTATCTGTTTTAAAACAAAATGATAAATTATTTTTTCATAAAGCTGGAGATTCACAAAAAAACGATGCATTAATTTTTGACGGAAATAAACATAAGATACGATATATAAGAGCTTACGTAACAGAAGATGAACGCTTTCTTTACTTTAAAGCAGCTGAAAGCACAAGTGGTAACGGATTATATATTAAAGATTTATCAAAAGATAACAGCAAGATCGATACTATCGTAAAATCGTTTGATAATAAAATAGATATCATTGATAATCAAGGTTCCGAATTATTCATAAGTACAAATTATAAAGCACCCAACAATCGTTTAATTAAAGTAGATGCATCGGCTCCGCAACCTGAAAATTGGAAAGATGTAATTCCGGAATCTAAGGATGTGACATTATTTACTAAAGGAGGGCAATATTTTTTTGCCGCACGAATGGTTAATGTAAAATCACAAATTATTCAATACGATTATAACGGTAATATCATAAGAGAAGTTGTGTTGCCTGCAATCGGTACAACTAAAAATTTTAAAGCAAAAAAAGATGTAAAAATTTTGTATTATACATTTACGTCTTTTACTTATCCCGCAACAATCTTTAAATATAATATTGAAACCGGTATGTCGGAATTATACTGGAAACCCAATATCTCTTTTAACCCTGAAGATTACATAACCAAACAAGTTTTTTATGAAAGTAAGGACGGAACAATAGTACCGATGTTTATTGTTCATAAAAAGGAGATGAAATTAAACGGAAAAAATCCGACTTATTTATACGGATACGGAGGATTTAACAGAAGTTTAAACCCAATGTTTTATCTTGAAAATTTACTTTGGTTGGAAAACGGAGGAATTTATGTGCATACAAATTTAAGAGGCGGTGGTGAATATGGTGCTGAATGGCATAAAGCAGGAACAAAAATGCATAAGCAAAATGTATTTGATGATTATATTGCTGCTGCCGAATATCTGATTAAAGAAAAATATACATCAAGTGATTATTTGGCACTTTCAGGAACTTCAAACGGCGGTTTATTGATCGGAGCAGTAATGACACAACGTCCGGATTTGGCAAAAGTTGCACTTCCGACTGTCGGTGTTACGGATATGTTAAGATATCAGAAGTTTACATCCGGGGCAGGATGGGCTCGTGAATACGGAACTTCTGATGATTCGGAAGAAATGTTTAAGTATCTTTTGGCTTATTCACCGCTTCATTCAATAAAAGAAAGCGTAAATTATCCGGCAACTTTAATTGCAACAGCTGATCATGATAACAGAGTCGTACCGGCGCATTCATTTAAATTTGCGGCAACATTACAAGCAAAAACAATCGGTCATAATCCTATTTTAATAAGGATTGAAACAAATGCAGGACACGGAGGCGGAACACCCGTTTCTAAAATAATTGAACAAGTAACGGACAGATTTGCATTTATATGGTATAATATGGGAATTAATCCGTTTGAATAAACTGATTTAACTTATTAATTAAGAGATTAAACCTTACAGATTTTGAAATCTGTCAGGTTTTTTTAAAGTAAAAAAATGGATTATAGTTTTATTGTAATAGAAGGAAATATAGGCGCAGGAAAAACAACATTGGCAAAAAAAATTGCCGAGGATTATAATGCAAAATTAATTCCCGAAGAGTTTGCCGAAAATCCTTTTTTGCCGAAATTTTATAAAGATCCTGATAAATATTCTTTCCCGCTTGAATTATCATTTTTAGCCGATCGTTTTCATCAGTTAAACAAAGAAATAAGAAACAGAGATTTATTTAAATCCTTTGTAATATCAGATTATTATTTTACGAAATCACTGATTTTTGCTCGAAATACATTGTCTGATGATGAATATGGTTTATATCGTCGTATTTTTGATATTACTTATACAAATTTACCGAAACCGGATTTATATGTTTTTTTATATTTGGATATTGAAAAGTTGATTCATAATATTCAACACAGAGGTCGAGATTATGAAAAAGAGATTCAACCGTCTTATCTTGAAAAAATTCAAAACGGTTATTTTGAGTATATGAAACAGCATCAAACCGAATTTAAGTTTCTCGTAATTGATACGAATAATATAGATTTTGTAAAAAATCCTGATGATTATAAAAAACTGACCAATCTTATTTTTGAAAAAGATTATGAAGTCGGTATTAACAGAGTTATTCTTTAGAATTACCCAAATATTTATGAATGATTTCGGCAAATTCATCAAAGACTTTTGAATTTCCTGCAACAATTTCTCGTCCGAAAATATAATTATCACCCTTATTAAAATCACACACTTTTCCGCCGGCTTGTTGAACAATAAATGCTCCTGCCGCAACATCCCAAGGACTTAATCCGAATTCATAAAAAGCTTCCAATCGACCGCAGGCAACATAAACCAAATCTGTAGCGGCACTTCCTAATCGTCGAATTCCGTGAGAATGTTTCATGAAATATTCCAAACTTTCCAAAATCGGTTTATTTTCGGAAAAATCATAATACGGAAAACCGGTTGCAACTAAAGAATTTGCTAATTTATCCGTTTCCGTTACATGTATTTCTTTATTGTTCAAATATGCCGATGAATTTTTCCAAGCATAAAAACACTCATCTTTACCGACTTCATAAACAACACCGATAACAATAGTTTCATTTTCCTGTAATGCAATACTGACAGCAAAAGGTTCCAAGCCGTGAATAAAATTAGTTGTTCCGTCAAGCGGATCAACAATCCAATTATACGTTTTTGCCTGTTTGGTTTCGGTTCCTTCTTCCGTTATAAAACCGGCTTCGGGTAAAATGCTTTTTAATGCATCAACAATAATTTTTTCGGCAGTTTTATCAACATAAGTAACCAAACTGTTCAAACTTTTGGTTTCAATATGCTTGGAATTTATTTTACCCTTTTCTTTACGTATAAAACTTCCTGCTTTTTCGGAAATCTCAATAACTTGTTTGCAAATATTTTCGTAGTCAATCATATTTTTCAGTCAGTTTTACTCTTCTCAATATCAATTGTCTCCGGTACAGCGGAATTACCGTATTTTGCAATAATTTTATCTTTTCTTTTAAATAAAATAACCAGAACAATAAGACCCGATACAACCATTAATGTAGAAAGAAATTCGGCTTGTGTAAACTTAAACCCGGATATATCGTACAGATTATTTACGCGAATATGTTCAATTAAAAAACGTTCGATACCGGCAATAATAAAATAGATTGTAAATAACAAACCCGGTATTTTTATTTTTTTTCTTAAACTGAATAAAACAATAAAAGCAATTGTCATTAAAACAGTTTCATAAAAAGGTGTAGGAAAAACAGGTGCTGCTAAAACATGGCAATTTGCCCAAGCACTGCCTTCGCATCCGGGTATCAAAATACCTTCATTAATAATATTATGCGGATAATTATATGCCCACAACCAATCGGGTAAGAAACTGAGCCAGTGGGGCGGTGCAAAAGATGCAACATGACCTAATTGATAGGCAGCTGCAGGAATAGCTCCCGGATCGGCAAAAGCTTCGTTGTAAACACCCCAACAACCGTCACCGGAAACTTGGCAGCCGATTCTTCCTACGGCATAGGCAATAGGCATAACAATTGCTGCTGTATCCGCCAGATGAACAATGCTGATATTATTTTTCTTTGCATACCAAAGGACGGCTGCTCCGCCGATAATTAATCCTCCCAGAAATGATAATCCGCTGAAAGACATTAATGAACCAATAGGATCAGCAGAAAATCGATCCCAATTTTCTAAATTATCTGCAATTTTAGCACCCAGCA
>JAOZQB010000002.1 GCA_029932445.1 Bacteroidales bacterium
CTCGATTTTGTCAAATATTATTTTTGAACTGACACCCGCAATCGGTTTTTCTCTTGCCGGATAAATATCTGTTAAAATAACTTTATCACACAAACTTAAACTCCGGGCAAATGCATCTGCAAAATCACGCGTTCTGCTGTATAAGTGCGGTTGAAAAATACCTGTCAAAGATTTTTTCGGATAAAGTTTTCTTACAGAACCGATAAATGCTTTCAGTTCTTCCGGATGATGCGCATAATCATCGATATAAACCATATCCGATGAATTTATGATATACTCAAAACGCCTTTTTACACCTTGCCAAGAAGCTAAAGCATCTTTTATTTGTTGGTGTGATATTCCGTTAATATCAGCAACTGCAACAGCAGCAATCGTGTTTTCAATATTAAGATTCCCGGGAATATTGATTACAATATCTTTAATAACTCCATTGGGTGTAACGATATTAAATTGACTTCGAACAGTATTTGATTTTATAGATTCGGCATAATAATCACTTTTCGAATTAAGTGCATACGTGAAAACATGTTTCGGCAAAACAGCTTGGTTTATGATTAATGAATTTTTTAAAACCAAATTTCCGTTTTTATTAATCTGATTTACAAACTGTTCAAATGCATTCCTTATATCATTAATATCTTTGTAAATATCCAAATGATCCTCATCAATTACCGTAATTACCGCTGTGTGCGGAAATAATTTCAGAAACGAACGATCGTATTCATCGGCTTCGGTAACGGCAAATTCAGCATTTTTCGGACTGTCGGACAGTATCAAATTTGAATTGTAATTTTTTGAAATTCCGCCCAAAAAAGCATTTGCATTATTTCCGGAATGTTTGAAAATATGAGCAATAATTGTAGAAACGGATGTTTTTCCGTGTGTTCCCGCAACGGCAATAACTTTTGATAGCGATGTCAAAATTCCGAGAATATCAGAGCGTTTTAAAACCTTATAATTATTGACTTTAAGAAACTTTAATTCTGAATGAGTTTCAGGAATTGCAGGAGTATAAACAATCAAAACATCTTCTTTTTCGACGGATATGATCTCGCTCGGAATTAAATTAACAGCATCTGAAAAATGAATCTTCGCACCGATATTTTCCAAGTTTTTTGTTATTTTACTCGGTATTTTATCATAACCTGCCGTAAAAATTCCGGATTTTAAAAAATATGCCGCAAGCGCACTCATCCCGATGCCGCCTATTCCTATAAAATAAACAGCTTTAATATTTTTTAATATGTTCTTTTCGGTATAAATCACAAATTATTTACTTTTCTTTAATCAAATTCAGGATTTCTTTTGCTATCAACATTCCGGAATTCGGCATTTTTTCTTTTGATATATTATCCGACAATTTATTTATTTCATCATCATTCTTCACGAGTTCCAAAGCCGTATTTATCAGTTTATTTTCAGTTTCGTTATCTTTTATTAAAACAGCCGCATTTAAATTGACCAATGCCATAGCGTTTTTTGTTTGATGATCTTCGGCCACATTCGGAGAAGGAACTAAAATTGTCGCTTTTCCCAATATCGAAAGTTCGGAAATCGTTCCTGCTCCTGCTCTGGAAATTACTAAATCAGAAGCTTTGTAAGCCAAATCCATTCTTGCTATAAAATCATAAACTTTAATATTTTTTGCTTGAATTTCTTCTGTCGCTTTAAGTGAATTTTCATAGTAATTTTTACCTGTTTGCCAGATAAAAAACACATCAGACTCAGCAATCTTATCTAAATTTGCAATAATCCCGTCATTAATACTTTTTGCACCGCCGCTGCCGCCGAGACTTAAAATGACTTTTTTCCCGGCTTCCAAATTAAAAAATGTCAATACTTCTTCTTTTGTCGCAACGGTATCCGTAATTTTTTTTCTCACCGGATTACCCGTCAAAACAATTTTCTCTTGAGGGAAATATTTTTTTACCGCCTCATAAGCAACACAAATTTTATCGGCTTTTTTTGATAAAATTTTATTCGTAATTCCGGGATACGAATTTTGTTCCTGAATTAATGTCGGAATACCTTTTAAAGAAGCAACATATACAACCGGTCCGCTTGCATAACCACCGACTCCGACAACCACATCCGGTTTAAATTTTCTGATTATTTTCCTTGCCTTGAATAAACTTTTAATCAATCTTAAAATATTTTTTATGGTTTCAAAGGATAATTTCCTTTGAAAACCTCTGATATCAATTAATTCTATTTTAAAACCTGCTTCAGGAACTTTTCTTTCTTCAATTTTACCTTTTGCGCCTACAAAAAGAATTTCAAGGGTTTCATCAATTCGTTTTAATGCTTGTGCAGCAGCTATTGCAGGAAAAATATGTCCTCCCGTCCCGCCTCCGCTTATGATAATTTTTTTCTGTTTCATTCGTTTTCTGTTTCCGGATGAGTTTCAAATTCTTGATTCTGACTTTTACTTACATTTAAAATAACCCCGATGGCAAAACTTGTTACCAATAAGGAAGTTCTGCCCATACTAATTAACGGCAAAGTTTGTCCGGTAACGGGTAAAGCTCCCACCGAAACACCGATATTGATAAACGCTTGAAAAATAATCATTAAACTAAAACCCAAAATCAAATAAATTGCAAATAAACTTTTTGTTTTATTTGCTGCTCTGATTCCTCTGTAAAATAAAATAAGATATAATATAATTATAAACCCTGCCATTATTAAACCATATTCTTCCGTGATAAAAGCAAAAATAAAATCGGAATGTGATTGCGGCAGCAAATACCTTAATGTTCCGTTTCCAGGTCCTTTCCCGAAAAATCCGCCGTTTACAATAGCCATTTTGGAAACATCTGCCTGATAAGTATCATCAGAGCTGATATTATTTTCATCTCCTAAAAATGTTTCAATTCGATGCTGCCAAGTTGAAAATCGTCCGGGTAATTCAAAAACTTCTGCTGCTAATACATAGATAACAAGTAAAGCAAAAGCAATTAATAAAATTTTATAAATAATTTTTATTTTTACCGCTGCTGCAAAATAAATAATACCGATAATTAATCCGATTAATAAAGCTGAAGATAAATCTGCCGGAAAAATTAAACCGATAATAACAACACTTGCCAAAGTTGCTTTTTTAACATTTTTTTCATAGGTTTCTTCCTCACTTTTTACGGCTAAATTTTTAGCAACAAGCATAATCAGAGCAATTTTTGCAATTTCAGACGTTTGTAACATAATTCCGATACCCGGTAATGCAATCCATCGTTTTGCATTATTCATGGAAACACCTGAAAATAAGGTTAATAACAAAAGAAAAACAGCAATCGGAAAAATTATTTTAATTAATGACATATATCTTTTGTACGGTATTCTGTAAGATAAATAAATCACTAAAACAGCCGTCAGAACCCCAAGCAATTGTCTTACAAGAAAGTGCATATCGCCTTGCGATTTAAGAGATATTAAGGCAGAGGCACTGTAAACGGCAGGAATAGAAATAATCAACAGTAAAAAACTGATAATCCAAATTACGGGGTCTCCTTTAAAATATTTCTTTATAATAATCATTAAATATTATTTTTAATCTTATTCTGAATTTCTGTTTTTGTTATACAGGACTTGTTTCAGTATTCTTAAATTATTAAATATTCAGATTTAACATATTCTGAAACAAGTTCAGAAAGATCTTCTGATTACTTTTTTTATAAATTCCTAACCGCTTCTTTAAATAAGCGTCCTCTTTCTTCATAATTTTTAAATAAATCAAAACTTGCACATGCGGGAGAAAGCAAAACGGTATCACCCTCATCAGCCAAATGATATGCTGTTTTTACGGCTGTTTCCATTGAATTGGTATCATATACGGGAACAATGTCCGTAAAGGCGTTTAAAATCGGTTTGTTATCAATTCCCAAAGCAACGATTGCCTTAACTTTTCGTCGGACTAAATCTTTTAATGTTCCGTATTCATTACCTTTATCCTTTCCGCCCATAATTAAAACAATCTTTTCATCTACGGTTTGTAAGGCATACCAAACAGAATTTACATTGGTTGCTTTACTGTCATTAATAAAAAGAACATTCCTAATTTTTAAATATTTTTCAAGCCGATGTTCCACACCCGTAAAATTTGATAAGCTGGTTTTTAATTGCTTATCGGAAATATTATTCAGCATTGCCGTAATACCTGCAGCCATAGAATTGTATTCATTATGATCGCCTTCAAGTGCTAATAATCCGTTTTCCATCGTAAATTGTTTAGTGTTTATGTCAATTATAATTTTATCCTTTTTTCTGTATGCTCCCTGCTTCAATGTTTTTTTTATTGAAAAAGGAAATTGTTTTGCTTTTATCAATCGTTTTGCAATTTCTGAAGTTATCACATCATCATCGTCGCAGTATATAAAAGCATCCGTTTCCGTTTGATTTTGAATAATTTTAAATTTTGATGCAATGTAATTTTCAAATTTATTTTCGTAGCGATCTAAATGGTCGGGCGTAATATTCAGAAGAATTGCAATATCTGCTTTAAAATCCTTCATTCCGTCCAGCTGAAAACTGCTTAATTCAACAACGTAAACATCAAAATTTTTCTCTGCCACCTGAAGCGCTAATGAATTTCCGACATTTCCGGCAAGCCCTACATGCATTCCTGCATTTTTTAAAATATGATAAGTCAGTTCGGTTGTTGTTGTCTTACCGTTACTTCCCGTAATACAAATCATTTTCGCGTCGGTATATCTTCCGGCAAATTCAATTTCCGAAATCACGGGAATATTTTGCAATTTTGCATTGTTAATGATTTCTGCCGTATCAGGAATTCCGGGACTTTTAATAATAACATCGGCATTCAGAATGTGTTCTTCGCTGTGTCCGTTCTCTTCAAAAGAAATTTTATTGTTCGTTAATATTTTCTTATAATTTTCTTTTATCATTCCTTTATCGGAAACAAAAACATCAAAATTCTGCTTTAAAGCCAGAATTGCTGCTCCTGTTCCGCTTTCGCCTGCTCCGAGTATGACTGCTTTTTGTTTATTCATTTAAAACTTATTCAATAATTGCGTTATTCAAGTTTTAAGTTTTGTCATAATTTTTGCCCTGCGGAGCAAAAATTTCACCAAAACAATTAATTAATATTCTTTTTTTCCCTGCACTTCGTACAGGGTTATTTTTGTTTAACTCCTTCGGAGTTGTAATTTTTTGGTATTATTTAGAATTTGTCATTTTGATTCATGATATTATTTAGACGTTCGCAAGTCGTTTCTACGGTTTTATCTGATTTTTAGTGTAATAATTGTAATAATAGCCAGCAATATTCCGACAATCCAAAAACGTGAAACAATTTTAGATTCCGGATATCCTTTTTTTTGAAAATGATGGTGCAAAGGAGCCATTAAAAAAATACGTCTGCCTTCTCCGAATTTTTTCCGCGTATATTTAAACCACCCGACTTGTAACATCACCGATAAGTTTTCGATTAAAAAGATTCCTGCCAAAATCGGAATCAATAATTCTTTTCTTACAATAATTGCAAAAACAGCAATAATTCCGCCTATTGTTAAACTCCCCGTATCGCCCATAAATACTTGCGCGGGATAGGAGTTATACCAAAGAAACCCGATGGTTGCTCCCATAAAAGCCGCTGCAAAAACAACCAATTCACCGATATTCGGGATGTACATGATATTCAAATAATCGGCAAAAATTAAATTACCCGAGACATAAGCGAAAATCGCTAATGCCGCACCGATTATTGACGATGTTCCCGTTGCCAATCCGTCAAGTCCGTCGGTCATATTTGCACCGTTAGAAACAGCCGTAATAATGAAAATAACTAAAATAACAAAGGCAATCCATGCAACAGTTTCCGAATTTTCTCCGGTAAAACTGACAATTTTTTTGTAGTCTAATTCATTATTTTTTACAAACGGAATGGTTGTTTTTAAGGGTTTATCGGTTTGTGAAAAATAATCTTGATTTACTTCAACAACCGAATCACAAAGATCCGGTGCAATCGGATGTTCTCGAATTTGAATATCATCACTGAAATAAAACGTTAAACCGACAATTAAACCCAAAGTTACTTGTCCGAAAATTTTATATTTCCCTGATAAACCGGCTTTCTTTTTTTTGAATGTTTTGATATAATCGTCAATAAAACCGATAATACCCATCCAAACTGTTGTAATTAACATTAAAATAATATAAATATTTCCGAGATTTGCAAATAATAAAACCGGAATGAGAATAGCCGCAATGATAATAATACCACCCATTGTGGGAGTGCCTCTTTTTTCATATTGCCCTTCCAAACCTAAATCTCGTACCACTTCACCTATTTGTTTTTTTTGTAAATAACGAATGATTTTCTTCCCGAATATCATTGAAACGATTAAAGAAGTAATTGCAGTTAATGCCGCTCTGAAAGATAAATATTGAAACAGACCTGCTCCGGTGAAGTCAATTTTATCAAGATATTCGAATAAGTAGTAAAACATTAATTATAGTTTTTAAAGTTTATTTAAAATGTTTTCAATAATTTCTTTATCGTCAAAATGATATTTCTTTCCTTTAATAATTTGATAATCTTCGTGTCCTTTTCCTGCAATAAGAATAATATCTCCTTTTTGTGCTAATATTGAGGCCACTTTTATGGCTTCTTTTCTGTCGATAATTTTCACCAAACCGGATTTTTCATTTTCATTAATTCCGGCAAGCATATCTTCCAAAATCAATTCGGGATCCTCATCTCTCGGATTATCGGAAGTTAATATAACTTTATCACTTCCTGCAAGTGCAATTCGAGCCATCACGGGACGTTTTGTTTTATCCCGATTTCCTCCGGTTCCGACAACCGTTATTAAATTTTGATTAGTGTTTTTTATTTCATTTATCGTTTTCAAAACATTATCCAAGGCATCCGGCGTATGTGCATAATCAATAATTGCCGTAATTTCCTTTATTTTAACGGTTTCAAATCTGCCTTTTACGGAATTTAAAGCACTGATTACTTGTAAAATTTTTTCCCGGTTTTTCTTGAGCAAAACAGCTGTTGCATAAACAGCCGTGATATTATAGGCATTAAAAGTTCCTGTCAACAAAGACCAAAATTCAATATCGTTAATCGACATTAAAGTTCCGTCAAGATGTAATTCGAGAATTTTTCCTTTAAAATCGGCAAAGTTTTTTAATGCGTAAGTCTGTTTTTCGGCTTTTGTATTTTGAAGCATTATTCTGCCGTTTTTATCATCAATATTTACAAGTGCAAACGCATTTTCAGGAAGATTATCAAAAAATTGTTTTTTAACTTTTAAATATTCGGCAAAGGTTTTATGATAATCCAAATGGTCATGAGTGATATTTGTAAAAACCCCGCCTGCAAATCGCAAACCCGCCGTCCGGTTTTGATGAATGGCATGTGAACTGATTTCGGCAAAACAATAATCACAACCGGCATTCGTCATTTCTTTTAATAATTTATTGAATGTCAAAGCATCCGGAGTCGTATAATGAGCTTCTGTTTCCGTTTCGTTAATATAATTTTTTACCGTTGAAATTAAGCCGACTTTATAGCCTAAGTTGAAAAACAACCGATAAAGTATTGTGGCAGTTGTTGTTTTTCCGTTTGTCCCGACAATTCCGATCAGTTTAATATTTTCCGAAGGCCTGTCATAAAATTCGGACGCAACGGATGCAAGCGTTTTTGATGTATCGTTTGATTTCAGGATTGTTCCCGAAAAATTAACGGCTTCAATATCTTCTGCTAAAACGGCAACAGCTCCTTGATTAACAGCATTTTCAATAAATTGATGTCCGTCAGTTTGAACACCTTTTACTGCAACAAACAAATCTCCTTTTTCGGTTTTGCGAGAATCGAAACTAATCCCTTTAATTTCAATATCAAGAGTTCCCGAGACAAGTTTTGCATCCGTATTTTTAATGATATGTTTTAAAATTTTCGTCATTTAGTTTAATACCAAATTAATTTTCATTCCTTTATTAATTTCCGTTCCCGGTTTTAATGATTGATATACAACTTCGCCTCTGCCTCTTGCCGAAACTTTCAATCCGCAATTTTCCAAAATAAAAACAGCATCTTTTGCTCCCATTTTCTTAACATCAGGAACACGTTCATCTGAAATCATTTTCGTTTCAAAACTTAATTTTTTATTTTTCGAAAAAGCAGAAATCCACAAATTATTATTGTTTCCGGCTTTGTAATTCATCGCATTCAAAACAAAATTTAAATCATCTGCATAAGCAATTTTAGATTGCGGTATTTTCAAACTGTCAGGAACAACTTTTTCTTCAGGCGGATTAATCTCTCTGTCACGAGAAAAAATATTATCCGCAATTTTTTTAAAAACGGGTGCAGCTGCTTGTGCACCGTAATAATCGTGTTTTGGTTTATTAATTTCAACTATGACAGAATATTTCGGATTATCGGAAGGGAAATAGCCGACAAAAGAACCTCTGTATTGCTCAATGTGTTTTCTTAGCTGAATATCATAATATTCGGTCGTCCCCGTTTTTCCGGAAATTTTATATTTATCATTATTAATGCCTCTTGCTGTTCCGGATTCTACAACATCTCTTAATATTTTTTGTGCTTTTTTTAAGGTAGATTTTGAACAAATTAAAGAATTGGAAATTTCAGGTTCGAATTCCTTAACCGTTATACCGTCTTTTTCCAGAGATTTTACAATTCGCGGTTTTACCCTGATACCGTTATTTGCCACAGCATTATAAAAGGTTAAAATTTGTAAAGGTGAAATTTTTACTTCATAACCGTGAGCAATCATTCCGGGAGAAGAAGGTGCCCATGTTTTACTGCCGGGTGATTTAATTTTAGGTTGGTGTTCACCGAAAATATCAACACCGGAAATATTGGTAATACCCATGGCATCTAATTGCTCTAAAAATCTGTTTATTCTTCTTTTTTTTACATAATTTTGATCAATAATTTTCAGCATTCCGACATTCGATGATTTTGCAAACACTTGCCAAACCGGAATTTTACCGTAACTTTCGAAACCGGCATCATCAACGGCGACACCATGATACATAATATGTCCGTTTCCTGTATCAATTACATCATTCAAGGTAACATATCCGTCTTCCAAAGCAGCCATTAAAACCGGAAGTTTAAAGGTAGATCCGGGTGCTAAATTTTCACCGATTGCATAATTAAAAATTTCCGAAAAGGTATTATCTCCGTATCGTTTTAAATTTACAATTGCTTTTATATAACCTGTTTTCACTTCCATTACTACAACGGAACCGTAATCGGCTTCTAAATTTATTAATTGTTCTCTTAAAATATCATCAACATAATCTTGTATGTCAATATCAATCGTCGTTTTAACATCTAAGCCGTCTTCCGTTTGAACTACTTCCCCGCCTTTCACTTTACGCCAATTTCCGCCGCCGATTTTTTGCATATAATATTTCCCGGCTCTTCCTCCGAGTTCTCGATTATAAGAAAATTCAATCCCGGCTTTCCCTTGTATGATTCCCGTTTGTTTATCTTCTCCGAGAAAGCCGATTGTACGTCGCATCAATTCTCCGAAGGGACGTTTTCTTTTTGTTATTCGTTTACTGATAAATCCGCCCTTATTTGCAGACAATCGAAAAAGCGGAAAGTTTTTAACTTTTACAAATTCATCATAAGTAAGTTTTTCTGCAATTTTCAAATAACGAACTTTGTGTCTTCTGCCGTTAATGAGTTTCTTTTTATAGCTGCCTTTTGATTTGTCTTTAAAAAAATCGGATAAACAAATTGCAAGAGAATCAACATTTTTCAAAAATATTTTATCTGTTAAACCGCCGGCATTTGTATCCATAAAAATATCGTAATAATTCACCGAAGAAGCCAATAATTTTCCGGAAGCATCATAAATACTGCCTCTTTCGGGTTTTGCCTCCCTTAAATCAACAGCAATTTGATTGATTCGTTCTTGCCAAATATCACTTTTTACAAACATGACAACAACAAGTTTAAAAATAAGATATAATGCAAATCCGGTAATAATCAGATAGATAATGCCCATTCTGAATATTATTTGTTTTTTGCCTATATGTGTTTTATTCAAACTCATTGATTTTTTTTAATAATAATTTGCGGCAAGGGATTTTTCGGTAATTTTAAACCTCTTTGCTTTATCACACTGTCAGCAGCAATTTTTCGTTCCGTCCCCGATGTCAATAATTTTGTATTTGATTTTGTAAACTTTGAATGCAACACTTCAACATCCTTTTTCAATTTATTTTTTTCTATTATTAATTCCTCTGCTCTGTATCGATTATAAATCACGACTACGGTCAAAAACATAATAAAAAGAACAAAATACAGATTGCTTCTCTTAATGCCTTTACCTAACCAGTTTCCCGTAAGAAAATTTTTTAGTATATTTCGTTTTTCCGCCATATTAAATTCTTTCGGCTATTCTTAATTTTGCACTTCTTGATCGATTATTTTTTTCGATTTCTTTTTCATCGGGAACAATTACTTTTTTTGTTATTTCTTTAAAAAACTTTTCTGAATTTCCGTAAATATCTTTATTCTCATTTCCTTCAAAGTCATTAAATTTTATATAATTTTTAACAAGTCGATCTTCCAATGAATGGTAACTTAAAACAACCAATCGACCGCCCGATTTAAGAACATCAGCCGTTTGATCTAACATTTTTTTCAAAACATCAATTTCGCTGTTTGTTTCAATACGCAATGCCTGATATATTTTTGCAAAAATTTTATTCTTCTTTTCCGTTTTAATTGTTTCTTCAATTATTTTATTGAATTGTTCCGTGTTTTCAATTTTCCGAATTTCTCTTTTCATAATAATTGCCGAAGCCAACTTTTTCGCACTTTTTAATTCACCGTAGGTTCTGAAAATATAAATTAATTTATCTTCATCATATTCATTTAATATATCGACAGACGATTTTTGTGCTTTTTGGTTCATTCTCATATCGGGAATTCCTTCGAATCGAAAAGAAAAACCTCTTTCTGCATCATTAAACTGATGTGACGATACTCCGAGGTCTGCTAAAATTCCGTCAATTTTTTTAAAGCCGGCATACCGTAAGAAATTTGCGAAATATTCAAAATTTGCCTGAAAGAAAAAAAAGTTCTCAGGATATTTTTCAGATAATCTTTTTACATTTTTCAGAACATCAGCATCCTGATCAAAAGCAAATAATTTTCCGGTTTTCAAATGTTTTAAAATTTCTTCCGCATGTCCGCCTCCGCCGAATGTTAAATCCGCATATATTCCGTCAGGATTAATATTTAGTCCTTCAACGGATTGATTAAGCAAAACAGGAATATGATAGTTACCGGCCATATTTTATTAAAACGGATATTACAACAGGGGCAAATCGCCTCCCATAATTTCTTTTGCAAGTTCGGCAAATTCTTCAGCGCTTAAAGTATGTTCTTCATAAACTTCTTTAGCCCAAATTTCAATTTTTCTGTCTTGACCGAACAGATATACATCTTTATTAATACCGGCATAAGCTGTTAAATTAGCCGGAATCAAAATTCGATTACCTGTATCAACCTTAACTTCTGCCGTACCTCTGTAAAATCCGCGAATAAAATCGGCGTGTTTAGGATTAAACGAATTTGTTTTGGCTCTGATAATTTCAATTTGACGGTCCCATTCTTCCGTAGTGTATAAAATCAAACATTTTTTATAAATGTCAGCTTTCAATACCATTTTATCAACGGCTCCTTCGGGTAATTGACGCAACAATGCAGACGGAATATTTATTCTTCCTTTTGCATCTGTTTTTGCCTTATGTTCACCTATCAAACCTGCCATCAATTCGTTTTTACAATACAGTTTACAAATATAATGCAAATTTTCCACAATGCAACACATTTACCCACTTTCAAACACATGATAAGTTATTCTACATATTAACAATTAATGTATTTTATTGATTATCTGATTATTATTATAATTGACTGAATATCGGGTGTTTATAAAAACAGAAGAAAAATAAATTTGACTACTGTTATTCAAAATATTATTTTTGCAAAAACAACACGTTTTACAATTAATTTTATGGAAAACAGTAAAACACCGTTAATTGATATACATAAGGTTATTAAAAATAAAAACCCTAAATTATACAAACAATTACCCGGGTTTTTAATTAATTACTTAAAAAAAGTTATTCGCCAAGATGAATTAAATGCATTTATCAAGCAAAATAACCAATATTCAGGAATTGAATTTCTTAGAAAATCATTTGAATATTTCAATGTTAAAGCAGAAGTAGAAGGGTGGGAAAATTTTCCGAAAAACAGCAAAATTATAATTGCAGCCAATCATCCTGCCGGAAGTTTTGACGGATTATTTATCATAGATACCTGCTTCAGAAAATACGGAAAAGCAAAAGCATTAGTTAATGATTTACTCTTAAATATTAAAAATTTAAATGAATTTTTTATGGGTGTCAATTTATACGGGAAAACACACAGAAATGATTTGCTTGAAATTAACAATATTTTTGAATCGGATATGCCCGTAATTTTTTTCCCTGCCGGATTGGTTTCAAGGAGGAATAAAAAAGTAATCAAAGATTTAGAATGGAAAAAAGCTTTTGTAAGTCAGGCTATTAAACATAAAAGAGACATTGTTCCCATTCATATTTCAGGAAAATTAAGCAATAAATATTATACCGTGGCAAACCTTCGTAAATCATTGAAAATTAAAGCAAATATTGAACTTTTTTTATTAGCTCAAGAAGCAACGAAGCAACGAAATGCCTACTATAAAATCAAAATCGGCAAACTAATTCCATATCAATCATTAACTGCTGATTTTAAAGAAATTGAATGGGCACAAAAAATAAAAGAACATGTCTATGAAACTGAAAAAAACATAAATTCTGATTTCACGATTACTAAAAAAAGTTAAAATATAAATTACAAATAATAAAAATATGTAATTAAATATATTTTTATGTAACTTTGTATGTTAAAATTCAGTTTCAATTTAATATGAAAGATATAATTTCGCCGATTGACACAGAACTTCTACTGTCAGAATTAACCCAAGATAAATTTATGCGTTATACCAATTACGGGAATAATGCCATTTATGTTTGTACGGCGCATAACTCACCGAATGTGATGAAAGAAATCGGCAGATTAAGAGAAGTTTCATTCAGAAATGCCGGCGGCGGAACCGGAAAAGAAGCCGATATTGACCAATATGATACGGCAGAAATACCTTACAGCCAACTGATTGTGTGGAACAGTGAAGAAAAAGAAATATTGGGCGGATATCGTTTTATAAACCTTAATAATATTCCCGTTCATCAACATTCCGGACTCAAATTAGCAACGCAAGGATTATTGGAATTTTCCGATAAATTTATTAATGAATACCTCCCGTATACAATAGAGCTTGGTCGGTCCTTTGTGAGACCGGAAGTTCAGTCTTCAAATGCCGGAAGAAAAACTTTATTTGCTTTGGATAATTTGTGGGACGGTTTAGGAGCTTTAATTAAACATAATCCGAATGTTAAATATTTTTTCGGTAAAGTTACCATGTACACTCATTTTGAGAAATTTTCGCGAGATTTAATCCTCTATTTTATGAACCGGCATTTTAAAGACGACGAACATCTTGTATATCCGATTGCTCCGCTTAAGTATCATCATCCGGAAAAAGAATTGGCAAAATATTTTGAAGGACATAATTTTGCCGAAAACAAGAAAATATTATCAAAAGAAGTTCGAGCCAGAGGAGAAAATATTCCGCCCTTAATTAATTCATACATGAGTTTATCCGAATCCATGAAATGTTTCGGCACCTCAATTAATACTCATTTCGGAGATGTTGAAGAAACCGGAATCTTAATTACGGTTGATGACATTTATGAAAGCAAGAAAAAAAGACATTTACAATTTTAATATCCTTAATGAAGCAACTTCTGATTATTATTTTTATTTTTTTCCGTATTTATTCATATTCACAGGAATATGACCCTTATACCTATCAGGATATCAAAAAAAAACCGGAAGTAAATAATAATATATTTTTCGGCGGCGGTTTCGGTTTGCAATTCGGAACATTCACGACCGTAAAATTTACACCTGAAGTCGGATATAAAATTACGGATAATTTGGATATCGGAATCGGACTTTATTATTTATATACCAAAAACAATCTTTATCACTACTCCGATCATATTTACGGCGGAAAAATTTTTTCAAGATTCTATATTACGCCGAATTTCTTTCTTACCGGAGAATATGAAACTTTAAATATCGCGGATTATGATATTTATACCGGACAATACACGGGAAAACGCATTTTTATTGACGGATTTCCTTTGGGAATCGGGTGGCGACAACAATTAGGCAACAGATTTGCTGTCTTAACTACCCTGATGTACAATGTATTACAAAGTGAAAAAACACCTTATTCAAATCCGATTTTTCGAGTCAGTTTTATTTATTAAAAAAGGTGAAATTTTGCAACAGCAAGCCAATATAAAACCATTACGATTGCAGCGAAAAAAAATGTCCTTGCATATTTATTAATTCGGATGGCTTTTGCTTCATTAAATTTTGATTTTATTCCAATCAGAAGAAATCCCAAACCCGTAAAAACAAAAATTCCGAGACTTACAAAATCATCATTCATTAAATAATTCAATACGGAAATAACAATCATTAAGAGTCCGGCAATCAGTGCAATATAATTTATTTTATTTTTTTCAGGCATTATCAAAAAGATTTAAAATTCGTTTTATTTCTTCTGTTTTTGTTTTATCGTTTTTTTGAATGTAAGAATTCATTAAAAATTTCAGCAATCGTTTTATTATGTGCTTATTAGAACATGGTTTAAAAAATTGCTCTTTATGTTTTATTTTATGATTTTTTAAAAATCTGCTGATATCGTTTTTTGTTACAACAGCCCCTTTATTTAGCGGATTTATATAAAAAAGAGCTTCTCCGGAACGTTCATCTTTAAACATTAATAAAAAATTTCTCGGAAAGTCCACTCCGTAAACCGGCAATCCGAGCTTTTGAGAAATGTAAATATAAACAACGGCAATCAGAACATCATTGCTTTTTTTATTATCTAATACTTTATTTAAAAACGAAGTTTCGGGATTGATGATATTTGAAAAATCCGGTGTAAAACGATAGACATCATACAATACATGGTTAATCTTTCTGATTTGTTGCAAACCGGTTAAATAAAAATTAATTTCGGATCGTAATGCCGAAACTATTTTATTCAATTTATCCTCAACATCTTCATAAACAATTTCCGGATATTGATATTTTGCTATCAAAAATGCCCCGTATAACAATCGTTTATCATTTTTCAACCATTCTTTAAAATCTTCGTCAGATTTTTGAAGCCGGTGTTGCCTGATAATATCCTTTGCTCTTTCTGTTAATAAACTATTTTCTGAAGTTGAAACAACGATTTCCAAGTCCGAAATTATATCTGATTCAGATTGTAACAACTTCTTGCGAACGGCATTATAAACAAAAGCATCTTTATCATCTAAAAGATTTATTAATGCTTGTAATTCTTGTTTTTTCATCCGCTTAATTATTATTATTTAAGAAAGTAAACGATCCAAAACCGTGACGACTAATTTTTCTACGGCAACTTTATAATTTACGCTGTATTCTTTGCGCATTCGATTTGCAATGATACTGCAAACAGTTAAAGCATTGTGTCCCATTAATTTAGAAAGACCTGCAATAGCCGAACTTTCCATTTCGTAATTTGTGATTTTTTTTCCCTGATAGTCGAAAGCAGAGATTTTGGAATTTAAATCCGGATCAACCGTATTCAATCTTATAATTCTGCCCTGCGGACCGTAAAAACCGGGAGCAGAAATCGTCATCCCTTTTCGCATGTCATAACCGATTTTTTCTGTAAGTTCTTTTGAAGCATCCACAAAATAAGGGGTTGCTAATTTTGTATCCCAACCGGTATATTTTAAAAATTTTGTTTGTAAATCTTCATTTCCTAATTGATTTCTTCCTTCATAAAAATTCAATAAACCGTCAAAACCGATTGACATTTCCGAAACAACAGGCGTATCAACAGGAATATCGGCTTGCAAAGCTCCGGAAGTTCCGATACGAACCAAATTTAATGTGCGATGACCTTTTTTGGGAATGCGTTTATCTAAATCAACATTAGCAAGAGCATCCAACTCCGTGACTACAATATCAATATTATCGGTTCCTATTCCGGTTGACAAAACGGTAATAGGTTTGCCTTTATAAGTTCCGGTATGTGTTACAAATTCACGATTATATGCCTTAAAATCAACGGTTTCAAAATAATTTGAAACCATTTCAACTCGTCCTTGATCACCGACAAGAATAATATTATCCGCAATATTTTCGGGTTTTAAATGCAAATGAAAAATTGTTCCGTCACCGTTCAAGATTAATTCTGATTCACCTATTCTTTCCATATTTTAAATTCTTAAAATTTTGAATAAACAGCAAAGATACAGTTTTCATTATTTCTATAACAATACTTAAAAGATAATTTTAAGAAAAATTGATAATTTTAAATTGAATCGAAAGATTTTGTTTTCATTTTTCCCCGTATAATCTGTCGTAAAAAAATTTAATAAAAAGTTTACGAAAATTTGAAACATTCATTTAATTTTACCGTATATCTTTTAAGAGAATACCGACAAAAAATTTAACAATTAAGTTATTCTATAATGGAAACCATATCTTATAAATCACAAAAACTTTTACCGGGCGTCATTTTAGATAAACAATCCGGCACATTTCAAATTTACGGAAAATCGTGTCCCGAGAACGCTGCTGAATTTTACAAACCCATATTTAATTGGTTTGATCAATACAAAAAAAATCCTTTAGGAAGTACAACTTTGGATTTTAAAATGACCTATTTTAATACTGTATCAGCAAAAGTTTTTTATATGATTATCGCAAAAATGGAAGATTTATCTGATTCGGGTCACGATGTAAAAATAAGATGGTATTATCCGGCAGGTGATGAAGACGTAGAAGAAGCAGGCGAAGAATTTGATGATATTTTTAAACTGGAATTTGAGCATATTTCAGTCGTAACCGAAACAAATGAACCGGAAGAATTAGATATGGATGAGTATTTAAATGACATCATTTAACCCACATTATTCACCGATTTATTTTTTAAACCCCAAAAACCTTATAAACATATAGGGTTACAATAATTATTACCGAAAACAGGCATACTCAAATTTGGGTTATCTTGAAATTATCTTCACGCATCTGCTTCGTTGCAAAACCTTCGAAATATATGTATATGTCTTCGGGTTTCGTCGCCTTGCATCTGCATAAAGCTAATTTCATGAATAATACGGGTTAATCCTCTTTGAATCGTGCCTCAGCCGTTACATCTTGTCCCGAAAAATCATTTTTTAAATATTTATAATAAGCCGTTATACCGATCATAGCAGCATTATCGGTCGTAAATTTAAAATCAGGGATATGCACAATCCAGCCGTTTTTATCGGCTTCCGCTCGTAAGCGATTTCTCAAGCCCGAATTTGCAGAAACACCGCCTGCAACAGCTATTTCTTTTATGCCGGTTCGAGAAACGGCATTCTTCAATTTCTCAATTAAAATATCAATAATCGTAAATTGCACCGATGCACAAATATCATTCAAATTTTCTTTTACAAAACTCGGATTCTTCTTAACCTCATCTCTGATAAAATACAAAATTGCCGTTTTTAATCCGCTGAAACTGAAATCGGTATCTCCCACTTTCGGTCGAGAAAATGTATACTTGTTCGGATTACCTTCTTCGGCATATTTATCGATTAAAGGACCGCCCGGATAAGGCAACCCGAGAATTTTCGCTGTTTTATCAAATGCTTCACCGGCAGCATCATCAATAGTTTCTCCGATAATTTTTTTTTCAAAAAAACTTGTAACATTAATAATTTGTGTGTGTCCGCCGGAAACAAGTAATGTCAGAAAGGGAAATTGCGGGTCGATATGAGGAATATTTTTTTCTTTCAAAAAAAGTGCTGCAATATGTCCGTGCAAATGATTTACATCAATTAACGGAATATTATTTGCCAAAGCAAAACCTTTTGCAAAAGATACACCAACCAACAAAGAACCGAGTAAACCGGGTCCGCGGGTAAAGGCAATTGCATTAATATCGGAAATCTGTATACCGGCATTTTTTAATGCCGTATCAACAACGGGAACAATATTTGCCTGATGTGCTCGCGATGCCAATTCAGGTACCACGCCGCCGTATTTTTTGTGAACGTCTTGGTTTGCCGTTACATTTGACAATAACCAGCCGTCTTGTATGACGGCAGCAGAAGTATCATCACATGAAGATTCTATAGCTAAAATTGTAATCAAAATTATTTTTTTTAAGTAAAAAAACCAAATTTGCCTGTTCCGGCATTTAGTTTGCAAAAATAAACAAATAAATTATCCGGAAACTTCGTTTATCTCAGATAAATATAATTATTTTGTAAACATATGCAAAAGCATGTATTCCAAACAGAAAAATTAAGACGCCTGACACTATACGGTATCATCACATTATTGGTGTTATTGGTGAGCTTAATTATTATGTTGCAAACGGCATACATTCAAACAAAAATCACTAATTACATTACTAAAGAATTATCATCAAAACTTAAATCCGATATTCATATTGACAATGTTAACATCAGTCTGTTTAAAGGATTTAAAATAACCGGGATATTAATAAAAGATATACAAAAAGACACAATGCTGTATATCAAAAATTTGTATATCCTCCCTTCCGGAATTCCGACTAATTTCAACAATCTGTCTTTCAGGTCTGTTGAACTGAATGAGGTATATTTTGATTTACACGAAATTAAAAAAGATACTTTAAATTTGGATTATATAATTGATGCGATGATTTCCGAAAATGACACCGGAACAACAAAAGATTTTCATCTGCGTATCGGAAATTTAAAACTGCACAACTCCGATTTTAAATATCAAGAAATTGACAGTATAATAAGTCCCGGAATGGATTTTGAAAACATGGATTTCTCTGATATTGAGGTCGATATAGATGATATTGATATTTTTAACAGCACAATTAAAACTAAAGTTAAAAAAATATCTTTAAAAGAAAAAAGCGGTTTAACAGTTGAAAATATCAGCACGGCAAACAATTTAATAACACCCGATAACATTCGAATAAAAGATTTAAACATAGAAACGGATAAAAGTCATTTTGAATTTGACAGTTTAAATTTAAAATATCCCGAAAGATATTATTTTTCAGGCTACAAAACAGATTTGCAAACGGATGCATCTTTTAAAACAGGTTCCTTTATTAATTATCAGGACATTTCATTATTTATACAAGACACTGTAAAACAAACCGGGAACATCTATCTTTCAGGAAATATTAACGGAAAATTTAATAATATCAAATTATCGAATTTTTATTTAAATGCCGAAAATATTCTTTCCGTAAAAACAAATTCTAACATTAAGAATTTCCCGAATTGGAAGAATTTAGAATTTGACATGGATATTTCCGAATTTAAAGTAAATCTTAAACAAATTTCCGATTTTATACTTCCCGGAAAAAAAGAACCCTTAATTATATTGCCGGCTGTATTACAAAAAATTAACATCCTGACATACCAAGGAAAAACAATCGGTAATTCTTCTGATTTTACTTCTAAAGGAATAATTTTCGGTGATTTCGGAAAAATTACTTTAGATGCTTCGGCTCAAAAAGATTCTGCAAGTTATACAAGTATCTCAGGAAAACTTTCCGGTGAAAATATTGATCTCGGAACAGCAATCGAAAATTTAAATTTCGGAAAACTGTCCTTTGAACAATTATTTAGTTTTTCTTATTTAAAAAACAAACAACTTAAAGCAAGAACAAACGGAAATATCAGTTCATTCATTTATAAAAATCACGATTATCATAACATAGATTTATTTGCTTCTTTGGATAACAAACTGATAGACAGTATTAACATCAAAATTAATCAACCGGAACTTATTACTGAAATATCCGGAAATGCCGATTTAACGGAAGAAATTCCGAAAATTCATTTTCTTTGTAACATTCCTTATGCCGATTTATTTACGATGAAATTACGAACAAAACCGTCTTCATTAAAAACGGAATTTATCGGCAATTTCAAAGGTTTAAACATTGATGATTTTGAAGGAACCGTCAGCTTGGTAAAACCTTTAATTTACAATGAAAATAATCTTGAAACAAAAATTTCAAATTTAAAACTGACCGGAAAATATCTTACTAAAGATACCGTAAAAACAAAATTCATCAGTTTAAAATCCGACATTGTTGATGCAGATTTAAAAAGCAACGGAAGTATCTCAAAATCAATTAATTCACTTAACATTTTATTCCAAAATATTTTTATCGAAAATCCGAGGACAACTGTATCCGTAAAAAAAATATCCGAAAATGACTTTTTAGACTTTAGCATAAACATTAAAAAACCGAATACATTAACTAAATTACTTTTCCCTGAAGCTCAAATTACAAAACAAAGTAAAATTTTCGGTTTTTATCAACCGGGAACCGGTAAATTTAATTTATCATTTAATTCTGAACATCTTAAATATAAAAACATAAGTATTACGGATTTTTACATTATTTCTTATACCCGTGAAAATAAATTGTATGCCGGTATCGGCGGTTCATCTGTCAAACCGAATAAAACCGTGTATCTCGAAAATGTAAATTTCGGCAGTGAAATAAAAAAAGACACACTAAATTTTAATTTAATTTGGAATAATTTTAAAGACAGTGCAAATTATTCAGCTGATATTTCCGGAATTCTTACCATTCATAAAAAAGAGAATAAAAAATTGTCTTACAACTGTAAATTATCGACCTCAGAAATAATGTTGAATGATATTTTATGGAAATTTAATAATGCTGCCGTCAAAATAGATTCTTCACATATTAACATTTCCGATTTAAGAATAAAACACAATGATGAAGAGCTTTATATTGACGGTAATATCTCAGAATATCAGGGTGATATGCTATTTGCAGTATTTAAAAACTTGAATTTAAGTAATTTTCAACCTTTGATTTCAGATCACATTTCAGTTAACGGTAAATTAAGCGGTTTCTCCACATTTGCCGATCTTTATAAAGAACCTTTAGTTTTCACAAAAGATTCAATTATTGATTTAAATATTAATAATATGAATTTCGGAAATTTTTATTTAAAAAGTTTCTGGGACAATTCAAAAAACAACATTCATGCAAATGCCTATAATTTAAAAGGGAAACGACGATTAATGAATGATACGATATACGGAAATTATAATCCGGAAAGTGAAACTTTGAATTTAACGGCAGATATCAGAAGTTTACTTTTAAAAACATTCAAAGATTATTACAGAGACTTTGTCGAATTTAATCAATCAGCTTTTATTACAGGGAAAATTAATGTTAACGGAAAAATTAACAATCCTGATATTACGGGTAATTTTAAATTGAAACAAACAACGGCTTATATCAAATACCTCAACACATTTAACAACATCGGCGAATTGGTTTTTAGTTTTGATAAAAAGAATATCTTTATTAACAAAACAAAGATGTTACCGAGAAACGGAAAGGGAACAGCTTATATTTCCGGTAAAATACATCATAATAATTTTTCAAAATTTGCTTTAGACATTGACATTCAGGCAAATAATTACGAACTTTTGAATATCATCCCGACTGACTCATCTTACTATTACGGACAAGCATTTGCAAGCGGAAATATAAATTTTTCCGGACCGTTGAATGATATTTTTCTTGATGCAAATTTAAATACTGAACAAAACACAAATATTTTCATACCGATTTCATCGGATAAAACGTATAATGAAGAGAACAGCTTTCTGACATTTAAAACAGATACTTCAATACAATTTAAAAACAAAAAAGAAACGAATTTTCGGAAACCGGATGTCAGCGGTTTCAGTATGAATATGAAATTAAACGTAACACCGGATGCAGAAATTCAAATTTTACCTGACGAAAGTTCCGGAGATATTTATACTCAAGGCAACGGCGGAATAAATTTAACTTTAGATAAAACCGGTGATTTTAATGTATTCGGAACCTACAATATTTCAAAGGGAAATTATGAATTTAATATAGAAAACATCATTCGAAAAGATTTTACGATAACGGACGGCAGTACAATTGAATGGTTCGGAAATCCGAAAGATGCCGTTATCAACGTTAATGCCGCATATATTTTAAACAATGTTTCATTATCTGATTTAACTCAAAACCCGGAAGAAATCAGAAGAGCACAGATAAGTTGTATAATCAATATTACCGGGAAATTATTAAATCCGGTTTTTAAATTAAATGTCATTTTTCCTGACAATCTGAATGAATATTCTGCTAAAATAAATAATCTTGCCGAAAATGAATTAAATCAACAATTTTTATCCTTGCTTCTTCTCGGAGTGTTTCAACCTTTACCGGGAATAAAACAAGAAAATATTGCAGCCACTCAAGTTACGGGAGATATTCTTTCAAAACAGTTAAATTCATTCTTAAAAAAAATAAAATATGTTGATCTGAATGTTGATTACAAATCAGGAAATACCGTTTACACCGATCAATATAAAGTCGGTATTTCAAAAACGCTTCTTAACAACAGGATCGAAGTAAAAGGGAACATAGGGGTCGGCGGACAAGAAACTACGCAAACTGATGCAACAAATTATATCGGTGAATTTGAACTTGAAGGTAAACTTAATAAAAAAGGATCCATAAGAGCAAAAGTTTATAACAAAGCAAACGATAAAATTGAAAATGACGGAGATTATACTCAAGGTCTCGGTTTTATATGGCGACGTGATTTTGATTATTTATTTAGGCGTAAAACCAAACTAAAAACTGACACTTTGAAACAAGATCCGGAAGTTAATGACAGTATAAAATAAAAGTCCTGCAAAATTGCAGGACTTTCTTATTTCAAATTGTTAAATTATAACATTTCAATCACAACTGCAGAAGCACCGCCGCCGCCGTTACATAAGGAAGCTACACCGTATTTCCCGCCGTTTTGTTTTAACACATTTATCAATGTTACAATAATTCTGGCTCCGGAAGCACCGAGCGGATGTCCTAAAGAAACACCTCCGCCGTTAACATTCACTTTTGCCTCATCCAAATTAAGCGTTTTAATAGCTGCTAATGCCACAACCGAAAATGCTTCATTAATTTCGTAATAATCAATGTCAGAAGCTTTTAATCCGGCTTTTTTTATGGCTTTAGGAATGGCTTTCACCGGTGCCGTCGTAAACCATTCAGGTTCATGTGCGGCATCGCCGTATCCGATTAATTTTGCAATCGGTTTTACACCGAGTTCATCAACTTTTTCTTTACTCATTAAAATCATTGCAGCTGCTCCGTCATTAATTGTTGAAGCATTTGCTGCCGTAACCGTTCCGTCTTTTTCAAATACCGGTCGTAAGGTCGGAATTCGATCAAATTTAACATTCGTAAATTCTTCATCGGTATCAACAACAATATCACCTTTGCGTGTTTTAATTTCTACCGGTACGATTTCATCTTTAAATCTGCCGGCTTCAACAGCTGCAGCAGAACGCTTGTAGGATTGTACGGCATATCTGTCTTGTTCTTCTCTGCTGATTTTTAATTCTCGCGAACATAATTCAGCAGCACTTCCCATATGGTAATTATTATAAACATCCCACAAACCGTCATTGATTAATCCGTCAACTAACTTGCCGTTACCAAGTTTAGTTCCTTTCCGCATACCGGGAACATAATGCGGAACATTTGACATGCTTTCCATTCCGCCGGCAACAACAACATCATTATCCCCAAGCATAATGGTTTGAGCACCAATCATTACGGCTTTCATTGCCGATGCGCAAACTTTATTTATCGTTGTACAAGGAACCGTATTCGGAATACCGGCAAAAATAGATGCTTGTCTTGCAGGAGCTTGACCTAAATTAGCCGATAATACATTTCCCAAGAAAACTTCATTAACGGCTTCGGGTTTTATTCCGGCTTTTTCAACAGCAGCTTTTACGATAATTGCACCTAATTTTGTTGCCGATAAACCGGACAACGAACCGCCAAAACTTCCTAAAGAAGATCTTACTGCGGAAACAATATATACCTCTTTCATTTTATAATATTTTATATGTGTGAATTATAATTTTTTATTGAAAGCGAAAATAACATTTTTTTGCTGATTTTAAAAATATTAATCAACAGATATTCGTTTCTGATTCTGTCAAAATAATTTTTTCCGGAAAATATATTACTTTTGCAAATATTCTAAAACTATACCGATGAACGAATTATTTGAAATTTCTAAATATATACTGCCTCTTATTGTGTTGTTAATTGCATTAATGATTATTTTAAATCATTTTGCAAAAAGAGAAAAAACAAAATTAAAATTTGATCTGATAAAAGCGAACAACAAACTAATAACACCTGTGAAGTTGCAAGCTTATGAAAGGATTGTCCTTTTTTTGGAAAGAATCAGACCTGATGCGTTAGCACTTAGATTGACAAAGCCCAAAATGACTTCCAAGCAAATACAAATACAAATGTTGTCAACCGTCCGTAATGAATTCAATCACAATCTTTCACAACAATTATATTTATCCGATGAAACATGGACTGCCGTAGTTTATGCAAAAGAACAAATTACTCGCTTGATTAATTATGCCGGAACAAAAGTTGATCCTAAAACCGTTTCTCAAGCATTCACTGCCGTTTTAATTGAAATGTATAACGATACCGACACAAAACCTGTTGAAACATCTGTTGAACTCGTAAAAAAAGAGGCATCATTATTTTTCGGTATTTAATCTAACCCGAATTATTCATGCGTTTTTGATTTTTCATGAATAATTAGGGCTAAATAAAAACCTCCAAAAGTTCACTTTCCTTATCCGGAATAAGTTTTATTTTTTTTATTACTGCCGGCAATAATACCGTTTCACCGAATGATACCTTAATTTCATTTTTCGAATACATCAATCGAAAACTTCCTTTGGTACATATAAAAATGATAAAACTGTCAGTTTCGGAATAATTTTTAACTATTTCCGTATTAAATTTCAGCAAATTAACCGAAAAATATTGATTTGATACACATTGAACAAACGTGTTAATTTTTTCAGAGTATTTTGTTAAATATGATTTTTTAGTTTTTAATTCGGCAACTTTGCAGGCTTCATCAATGTGCAACTTTCTGTATTTCCCGTCTAAACCTTTACGATTCCAATCATATATTCGATAGGTCATATCAGAAGCTTGTTGAATTTCTGCAAGCAATACACCCTTTTTTATTGCATGAATCCTTCCGGCAGGAATAAAATAAACATCGCCTTTCTTAATTTTAACGGTATTTAAATTTTCTGTTAATGTATTCCTATTAATCGAATTTCTGAATTCCTCCGTATTAAGGGTTTTATTTAATCCGAGAATTAATTCAGAATTTCGGTCGCTGTCCATAATATACCACAGTTCATTTTTCCCGTTTTGTCCGTATAATTTTTGAGCTGTTTCATCATTCGGGTGTACTTGAACGGATAAATCATCGGCTGCATCAATAAATTTTATCAATAAGGGAAAATTTTCTCCGTATTTTTCAAAAACACGTTTGCCGACAAGAACATCTTTATATTTTGAAATCAGATGATTTAATGTTTGCCCCTTAAACTCCCCCTCGGAGACCACTGAAATATTTCCGGGTAAGCCGGATAACTCCCAACTTTCACCGATTTTATCAGAATCGGAAGATTTATTCAACACGGTTTTAAGTTTTTTTCCGCCCCAAACTTTTTCTTTTAAAATCGGATAAAATTTTAAAGCTTGCATCATTTTTTTTGTGCTAAAATAGCAATTTTCATGCTTCAATGATTAAGAATATAAAAAGTTTTATATTATTTTACATTTTTTCTTATCTTTGTTAGCATAACGGTTTAATAAAAAGAATTAATTCTAAATAGTGTTTCAATGAATTTCTTTCAAAATATCAGCATCAAATCTCGGTTTAATTTCATTTTAATAAGTGTTTTAATTTTAATTCTTATCATTATTACATTTTTTATTTTTTCGGTAAATAAAATCAATCAGTATAATGAATACTACCATAAAGCCGACAAATTAAAAATTCAATATCTGAATTTAAGACGATATGAACTCCAATTTTTACTGCGATATAATGATGATATTGACTTTTTTATTTCAGAAAGAAATAAATATATTGATAAATTTGAAAGAACATCAGATGCCTTTTCAAATATTAATCAAATTTTAATAAATGATTTTATCTCAAAAAAATCGAACCTTAATACACGTTTAATAAGGATTGAAAATATTCATGATAATTATGAAGAAACATTCTCAGATTTAACCCACAAAATATTTATAAGAGGGAATATCACATCAGGAATTATCGGAGATCTAAAAACAAGTGAACAGGAAATTATTAATTCAAATATGTCTCCTCAAACAAAATCATTAATCTCAGAAATGGTGTTACTTACGGATAATTATCTGTTGTCTGAAGATGCAACAAATTACACGGAGTTCATTAAACGATATAATAAAATTTCAAAATCCGAAAACGTAAATATAAATGATACAAGCATTAACAATCCGACAGTTAATCTTTCGGGATTTGATAAAACACTTCAAAATTATAAGACAAATTTTACGGCATTAATTAAAATTGACAAACTTATCGGATTAAAATACGATGAGGGTTTTCTTGGGAAATTAAGAACATACAGCCAAAATTTAGATCCCGAAATTGAACAATTATTAAACGAAATAACAGAATTTAAACAAACGGCACAAAAACAAGCAATCTATACAATTATTATTTTCTTTATTTTAATCGGTGTTATTTTTCTTATTTTATTCAAACGTTTTTCAAGTTCCGTTGCCAACCCTTTAAATGAATTAAAAGATTATATAAAACCTGTAAGTCTCGGTATTTTTCCTTCGGAAAAACTTAATATTGAGGGGAATAATGAACTTGCCGAGATTTGTAATTATACAAATAAATTAATTACCGGATTAGAAAAAACTTCTGATTTTGCAAATAATATCGGTAAAGGAAATTACAATATCGATTATACTCCTTTAAGCAAACAAGATGCTTTAGGAAATGCTTTGTTGGAAATGAAAGATAATATTGTAATCAGTTCTCAGGAAGAAGAAAAAAGAAAACATGAAGATGAAATCAGAACATGGACAAATGAAGGTTTAACAAAATTTAACGATATTCTCAGATTGACACAAGGGAATATCAGTGAAATGTCTGCTAAAGTAATTTCTGAATTGGTAAAATTCATAAATGCTAATCAAGGCGGTATGTTTGTTTTTAACGATGATGAAGATGAAAAATTTCTTGAATTAACTGCGGCTTATGCATACGGTCACGAAAAGAAAAAGGAAAAAATCATATATCCGGGAGAAGGTATGGTCGGAATGGTTGCTGCTGAGAAGAAAACCGTTTATATGACAGAAATCCCGGAAACGTACATTACCATTACTTCCGGTTTGGGTGATGCTGTTCCCGGAAGCTTATTAATTGTTCCGATGATAACGGAAGATGAAATCATCGGAGTTATTGAATTAGCATCTTTTAATGAATTGGAAAAACATGAAATACGTTTTGTAGAAATACTTTCGGAAACAATTGCTTCATCTCTTTCGATAACAAAAATAAATCAAAAAACGTCTGTATTACTTAAACAATCTCAAAAACAAGCTGAATTAATGAAAATTCAGGAAGAAGAGATGCGTCAAAATTTTGAAGAACTTCAACAAGCACAAGAAAATTCGGCTCAAAAAACCGCTCAAATGTCAGGAATTCTGGCAGCAATTGATACCAGTTCATTAGTTCTTGAAATTGATTTAGACGGGACTATTATTTCTGCAAACAGGAATTTATTAGACTTAATTGAAATTGAAGAACAAAGTATTTTAAACATTAATATTAAAGATTTTATCCATTCCGAAACAGAACAAGATTTTAATGAATTTTGGCAAAAATTAATCAACGGACAAAATATTCAAAGAACAGAGTATATTAAACATGAAAATCGTGAATTTTGGCTTTCTACGGTTTATGCACCAATTCTGGATGAAAACGCTAAAATTTCATACATCCTCTCAATTGCAAGTGATCTCAGCGAATCTAAAAAACTTGAATTTGAACTTACGGAAAGAGAAAAACAACTTCGCCTGAATCTTGAAGAAATTAACAAATCACACAAAGAAGCTGAAAGGAAACAGCATATTTTGGAAAATACCAATGAAATGCTGAAAGCTAATGAAAAAACCTTACAATCGGCTGTTGAAAGTGCAATGAAACAAAGAAAAGAATTAGCTAAAAAAATGGATGAAATTGCAGAGCGAGAAGCTGAAACGAATAGTTGGTTTGAGGGTATAAATCAAACAAATATTACTGCTGAATTTGATTTGAACGGAAATATTTTGTCTGTCAATCATATTTTTGAAAAAGTTTTCGATTATAAAGAAAAAGAGCTAAAAACAAAGAATCATAATATCCTGGTTGCTGAGCAAGAATTAAATTCCGAAGAATATAAAAAACGATGGAAAAAACTACATATGGGTATCCATGTAAGCGGAACATTTCAATATATAAATAAAAAGAAAGAACGTATTTATATTCAAGGGACATACACAGCAATTAAAGACCACAAAGGGAAAACATTAAAAATATATTTAATTGGCTCAAATACCTCGGATCTCATTAAACGATCCGAAGAATTAAAAGCCCGTGAAACAGAACTTTACTTTCAAATTGAAGATATGAAAATGCTTCAAAAACAAAAAGAGAAACAAGAAGAAGAGCTCTCAAAACGTTCTGTTGAAATAATTGAACAAGAATCCCTTACTAAAAGCAGAACGGAAGGGATTAACAGAACCATTCTTGTTGCGGAATTTGACATGGACGGCAGGATTCTTTTTGCAAATAATATATTTACAAAAACGTTTGATTATTCTGAAAAAGAACTTATATCTAAACATCACGAAATTCTGATAACAAAAGATTTTGCACAATCAAAAGAATATAAGAATGCTTGGGAACAATTAAATAAAGGTGAATATCTGACAGAAACATTTACATTTATTAGCAAAAATAAATCGAAAATATTTATTCAAGGCACCTACACGCCTATTAAAAATTCCAAAGGAGAAATAATAAAAATACTCTTAACCGGATTTGACACAACGGATTTAATCAAAAGAACCGAAGAGCTGAAAGCTCGAGAAACAGAACTTTCGTTTCAGTTAGAAGAACTGAAATTATTAGAAAAGAAATCAAAAAATGGCAAATAATAATTCTTATTCAATTTTAAATAAAATAACTGTCGGCATATTATTATTGTGCTTTTCCGTGTTCGGTTTCGGTCAAACCAAAAAAGCTGTTTTAAATAAAATCAAACCGCCATATAATATTAAAGATTATTATTTGTTATTACCTGACAGTTTGCTTGACGGACCCGACTTCAATCAACGAATGATTTCTTTGAGATACAAAAATATTGATGACTTATGGAAGCATAAAGGATATTGGCAAATTGATACCCTCGATTACAAAAACGGTTATTTAAAACTTTCATCAACAGGTGACGGATCGGGAACCGAATTTGAAATAACATATTTTATTAAAAAAGACAAATCACGTGAAATTGCCGTTAATACAATCTATTGGGATTTGGCAATGATTTCTTCTTCTCTGAAATTTTATTCTTTTGAAAATAATACATGGAAAAATATTACAAAAAAAGTGTTGCCTGAAATTAAGCTTTCCTTTTTTACAAATGAAGCTTTTGCGAAAATTATTACATCTCATACAACAACTTCACCTGTTTTATACAAACTTCCGCAAAAAGGAAAAAATATTACGGCAAAAATCGACATCGGTACAATTGATAATTTATTAGATGAAAACGCAGTCGATGAAGACGAATATTTACAGATTAAAAAATCACTTAAACAAATTTTACTTATTTGGAACAACGGTATTTTTAAACTTCAAAAATAGAATATTTTGATTATCTGACAGTTAACAGGTGTCCGAACAAAAACCTTCAAAGCTTTTTCATTTCTTAATAAAATTCTTGTAAATTTACATAGGGTAAAACCTGTTTCAAGTATCTTAGTAATAACCTGAGTTCGATATAAGAAATGAATAACAGAATGCAAATACGGAGTGAGATTTTGAGGAAAAATTGTGAAGTAATAACGGGTTATTTTAAAGAATTTTTCCTTAAAAGATTACTTTGTATTTGCATTCCCTTTGGGCTTTTTGAAATTATGCTGTTAACATTTCTTATATCGAACTCAGGTTAATAAACAAGTTTTTTATTCATCTAAAAAAATGTATCATGAAAAATCTAAGATTTATAAAACCGACATTATTGTTGTTTGTTTTCATTTTTTTCGGATTTACCGGAAATTCAGAAAATAATCTGAAAAATTCAAACACAATTTCATATCAAGAAACGAATGTTATTATCAGCGGAAAAATTGTTGATGCTAAAACAAATCAACCGATTGCATTTGTATCCGTAACCGCAACCGGAACAAATATCGGAACTGTTTCAAACACCGACGGTGAATTTACACTGAAATTTGAAAAAAGTTTAAATGTAAAATCATTGACTTTTAAATATATCGGGTATCAAAATAAAGTTGTAGAAATAAGTTCTGTTCCTGAAAAAAAATTCAAAATTAAGCTGAATCCATTCGTAATTTCGATTGAAGAAGTCGTAATTCGACCTAATGATCCTAAAGAGTTAATACAAGAAATTTTAAACAGAATTCCTCAAAATTACAGTGAGAAAGCCAATAAGGAGATGGCTTTTTACAGAGAATATATTAAAAATAAGAGAAAATATGTTTCAATTTCAGAAGCTGTTGTTGAAATTTACAAAGCACCTTATAATAAAGAATATAGTTATGATTTGGTAAAATTATATAAAGGTCATAAAAGCGCTAAAGTAAAAGCTCAAGACACCATAATAATGAAATTGAAAGGCGGTCCTAAAACAGCTCTGCTGCTTGATATCGCAAAAAATCCGTACATCCTGTTTTCCGATGAGAAATTGGAAGATTACGACTTCACATTAAAGGATATAACAAATATTGATAATCAACAAAATTACATCTTGATTTTTCAACAAAAACCAAATCCGGAACAGGCTCTTTTTAACGGGAAAATTTACGTAAACATTAAAACATTAGCCATAACGGCGGCAGAATTTAGTCTTAACTTAGAGAATATTTCCGAAGCGAGTAAAGTATTTATAAGAAAAAAACCTTTGTTCCTGAAAATCAGACCGACAAATACAAAATATCTTGTTAATTATACGGAAAATAACGGGAAATATTATTTTTCACACGCACGAGGAGAAGTAGAATTTGAAGTTAAATGGAAAAGAAAACTGTTTAAATCACATTACTCCGTTATGACAGAAATTGCAATAACCGACAGAAGCGATAAAAACGTACAAAAAATACCGAAAAATCAACAACTGAAAGCCGGAATCGTTTTTGACGAAAAAGTATATCCGTTTTCAGACACTGATTTTTGGGGAAAATATAATACGATTAAACCTGAAGAATCAATCCAAAGAACAATAAAAAAATATGGTTTTAAATTAAAAATTCAAGATAATTAAATACTCATAATCAACTTTTAACGGAAAGAAATTCTGATTATATTTTGAATTTCTTTCCGTTTCAGATAAAAAACATTAAACCTTGAAATTAATAAAACAAAACGAAATTAATTTAAATAATTTTGAACGTTTATTTAAGAAACATTATGTTCATCTGTGTTTATATGCACTTAAATACATTAATAATGAGGTTCTTGCAGAAGAAATTGTCCAAGATGTTTTTTGTAAAATTTGGGAAAAACGAAAGTATATCAGTATTGCTGTTTCTTTTAAATCTTATTTATATATTACCGTAAGAAACAAATGTTTGCAAGAAATTAAGCATCAAAAAGTAATTAATAATTATAATAAACATATTGAAAATTTCGAAAAAAGTAATCTTGAAGGGCCGCATGAAAACTTGATTTATAAAGAAACTGCGGAAATCCTCAATGACATTTTAGAGACATTACCCGGGCGGTGTTCCGAAATTTTTAAATTAAGTCGTTTTGAAGGCTTAAAATATTCTGAAATAGCAAAACAATTATCAATTTCGATTAAAACAGTTGAAGCCAATATAAGTAAAGCTCTTAAAACATTCAAACTTTATTTTCCTGAATATAAATAAAAGAAAATGGCACATAAAGAAAATTATATCATAAAAGAATTTATTAACGGGACACTTGATAAAAATTTTCGTTTAAAAATATCACAAGAAATTAAAGACATCAAACAACCGGACGAAAGAAAAATAATGAAAAACAATTCACATAAATTTGATGCCGATGCTGCATGGAACAAGCTTCAAAACAGAATAAAAGATCAGAATTCGGCAGATACTGATAATAAAAAACGGGGAAAATCTTTTTACAAACTCAGCAAAATTGCAGCATCCGTAATTTTAATTATCTCAATATCTGTTTCGGCATATTTTATTTTAACATCAAAATCTGCGATTAATATCCAATCGGATAATATCTTAAAAACAGTAACATTACCGGATGGTTCCCTGGTAACATTAAACATTCATTCTCACTTGTCATATCCCGAGAAATTTGCTCACAATAACAGGATTATTGAATTTGACGGTGAAGCTTTTTTTAACATCAGTAAAAATCCTAAAAAACCGTTTATAATTAAAACCGATAAAGCCCGAATAAAAGTTTTGGGAACTTCATTTAATGTCAACACGGATAAGAAAAAAACAGAAGTTGTTGTTAAAACCGGGAAAGTCGAATTTAAAAACAGTTCATTAATTCAAAATAAAGTTGTTTTAACTCCCGGTGAAAAAGGGATATTAAGTTCCGGAAAGATCTTTAAAATAAAAAATAAAAACCCGAACTATTTGTCTTGGAAAACACATTTTTTTACTTATGACAATGAGAAACTAAAAACCATTGTATCTGACATTAATGAAGCATACCAAGTGAATATCATGTTTAAAGACGGTAACATAGGTGAAATAGTTACGGGAAAAACAAGTTTTAATAATTATAATATCGAAACAATTATTAAAATTATTTGTGAAACCCATCATTTAAAATCAACCGAAGAAGGAAAAAATATTATCTTGTCCTACTAAATAGAGCTTGTCTGTAAAGTATGGCTTTTATAAATTTAGAGATATTTTTATGTAATTT
>JAOZQB010000306.1 GCA_029932445.1 Bacteroidales bacterium
ATAACAGATAGATTTTCCCACGTCAATAATTAATCACTAATCAAGGTTTGACCCCCGGCCTTTAAAAGATTAAATTTTCCCCTTATGGATGTCAGGAATTTCAGATGCAGCAAGAAAATTTGTATCCGGTCTTTAAAGGTTATCTCACCCAAATCCATCAATTCATAACCCAATGCTTCAATCTCCCTACCGGCATAATTCTGGATTACTGAAATTTCTGATTTATCAAGTTCTTGCAGCCAGGCATTTATCCGATCTGTGATGGGGCCGGATTGAACATTTTGATGAATCAATTTTTGTTTTTCAGATAATTTCATGGAATAAACATCATTACAATCGTCAGGCAGTGCAGACTTCACATCAAAAAAACTTAATACCTTTTGCACTTCTTTATCCGGATTGAGGATTAAATCTTCATATCTTAAAGAGTAAAACCACTCCTGATGCTCATATTTTCGAAATATCTGATACGCAAGCTTAAACTGAATCAGGGACTTTATAGGATCACTTGCCATGGGAACACGGTTATCCGTATCAAAAGTCTTTTTCTGGGAACTGTAAATAGCTCTGGGATCGCGTATGATGAAAAGAAAGCGTGCTTCAGGGAACCTTTCTCTTATTCTTGAAATGTAAAACAAATAGGGACTTTTATAAATATAAACTGAGGCTTTTGAATCCCTGAAGTATTCATCAAGAATTATTGGAAAAACATCCTTGAACTTAAAAGGAAAATCCCCATGTTTGAGAATTTTATTTTTTAATTTCTCTCGATCTATCTTCCAGGACTTGAATTTATGGTTATTATACAATCGACTCAAAAAATTATTCAATGCCCCGTAATCACTAATATTGCATGATGATTCGACGATTCCGTCCGGTATCCGAGCTTCCGGGGTTACACCGATATCGTCATAACGATCCAGCAACCCGGCAAGATAGGTGGAGCCTGATCGGTTTAAGTATATTAAAAATATAAATTGTGCCATTGGTCTTTATGAAAAACTATAATTTACGTATTTTCTGAATTGTTGAAGCAATTCCACTATTCTTCACGCTTGAAAAAAATGATTTAATGTATTGCATTTCTTTTGCATCAAAAAAGCCGATAACAAAAAACGCCGGAAAATAGATCGATAAAAAAACAATTTTAAGCGCAACGGTTTGATATATAGGCATATTTAATGTAAGATACATAGCAGCCAAATAAAGTCCGCACCCAACAATTGTAATTTTTAACAACCTCATCAGCTCAAAATGAAGATCATACAACCTGGCTGAAAAATATACCCTTAAAAAATCCCATACTAAATATGAAATCAAAGTTGCCACAGCAGCTCCCATTATACCCCACAAGGGAATGAATAAAAAATTAAGGCCAATGTTCAACCCTGCTGCGATAAATGTATTAAAAGCAATCAGGCCTGATTTGTTGCGCATGATAATGCCGAAATTCAAATATCCGCCCAACCCGTGAAAGACATAGGAGAAAGCAATTATAGAAATAATTTTCCATGAATCCCAGAATTCTTGTCTTCTTGCGATTAACATAACTAACTCTTTGGCAAACAGGGACAAAATAAGAGCGCAAAACACCGCAATAAAATAATAGTATGTTGCTCCTGTTCTAAGGTATCGTTTCTGGGCTGCCGGATTATGTTCTTCTTGAAATAATAATGGCGTTAAAGCTTTTTGTAACGGCTCAACAAGTATCATTTTAATTAATGATGAAATCCGGTAACCAAATTCATATAGACCGACTGTTGCTACAGAACTGAAAAATCGTAATACGTACCGATCCCCGGACTGCATCAAGATATTTGAATAACCGGTCAACAGAAATGGATAACCATAGGTTAACGGAAACTTGATCGTCTTGATTGACAATTCAAACCTTGAATATTTATAAAAAACAGGCAGCGCAGCCATTAATAATAGAAACTGGTTTAATGCCTGCCCCATGATTACAGCCATGATTCCCATCTTAAACGAAATCAGTAAATATAAAACCAACCCTGATGAAACCGCCATACTGCATAATGATATAAATAGATAATATTTTGCTTTTTGTATCAGCTGAATGAAAGTCATCATAAATGAAGAAAGAGGTATCAAAAAAACCAATAACGCATAAAATCTGACAATCGGCAGGAAATCTGAAGTATTAAAAAAAATTCTTGTTATAAAAATATTAAAATACAGATACACTAACATCAAAATCAAAGACATGCAGAAAATAAATAAAAACAGATTAAAGAGCAAAACATCATTTTTCTCTTTGTAAGATGGATTATAAAAAAAACGGTTGAGGCCCGAATGAACGGGAAAAGAAATAAGCCCGGTAATAAAGGAAATCGTTAAATTCATCAAAGCCAATATGCCGAAATCTTTCGGGGAGAGATATATCGTATAAACAGGCAATAAAAAGAACGTGATCGCCTTTTGAGACAATTCGCCCAAAGAATAAATGCTTGTCAGAGAAAATAATTTTTTAAAAAATTTTAGAATCATTGGGCGATTATAATAATATTAACTGTCTATAGCTTCCTGGAGATATCCAATAAATTCATCGATTCTGCTTTCCCAATGGAGATATTTCCTGACCCATGATTCAGCCTCTTTGCGTTTGTTTTTAAGCTCATCTTGTTCCATATCCATAATTTCACACATTTTTTGATAAATTTCATCCGCCGAAAACGCATATAAAAGAGGACATCCAGGGCCGAATGCTTTTAAAAAAATATCAGATTGTGTATTTATAGATCCAACAACGATACTGCCAAAGCTTAATGACTCCCTGGCAATGCCCCCCACATTGACAAGTTTAACCCCGAACTGATCAAAAACCACACCATTTTTTAAATTAAAATACGCATGAAGCTTTG
>JAOZQB010000091.1 GCA_029932445.1 Bacteroidales bacterium
TAATTATCCGTTTATAACGGTTATTATCGATTATTGAAAACTTATTTTATACAACAAATTTATAAAAATTCTTTAAATATTGTTGTTTTTACAAATTCAATAACTTTAAAAAAATTTAATTTTTTTAACAACGGACAAATCGGTTATGAAAGTTTCCGGAGCATCATTTTTATAAGTTTCCAAAACGAAATCTTTTCCGTCAAAAATACCGTATGTATAATTTACCAACCAATCACCCAAATTAATATGTTTTGAGGATTTTCCGATATCAATTATCAACGGAAAATGTCGATGACCGTAAATCAGATAATCAAAATAATCATTTTTTAAAAGGTCTTCGGAATGCAAAACAAGCAATTCTTTGTCCGTTCCTTTGAAATCGTAATGGGTTTCTTTTTTGCGTCTGTTATATGACCATTTTCGAGCAAGCCAAAATGCAAAATTAGGATGCAGGCGCGTAAAACACCATTGAAGGAATTTATTTGTAAATATCTTCTTCAGGAACTTGTAACTGTTATCTCCCGGACCCAAACCGTCTCCGTGTGCAATATAAAATTTCTTTTTATAAATTTCCGTTTTCAGTTCTTTGGTCAGAATTGTAACTCCGAGTTCCTCAGCCAAATAATCTTTCATCCAAACATCATGATTTCCGGTAAAAAAAATAATCTTGATGCCGGCATCAGTTAATTGAGCAATTTTTCCGAGAAAGCGTACAAAACCTCTCGGAACAACTGATTTGTATTCCCACCAAAAGTCAAAAATATCTCCGACAAAATAAATCGTTTCGGCATCGTTTTTTATTTCATCCAGAAATTTAACCAGTTTTAGTTCACGCTCTAAACTTTTCTTTCTGTTCGGAAGTCCGAGATGAATATCTGAAATAAAGTATGTTTTTTTGCTGTTCACCGGCAACAAAGTTAATTATTTACTGATATTCGGAGAAATTATATGTATTATTTGTAAAATTTACCTTAATTGCTTTGTGATTTTTTTCAAACAAATTGTATGCTTTTTCGATTTCTGACCAAAAAGAAACAAGTTGCTCCGGGGTCATTTCCGAAGAAACTTTTTCCGCCGTTTTTTTCTTATTATTTTCCGAAAAACGAAAAGGAAAAATTTGAATTTTCGGATAACCGTAAGTTTTGGAATTATGAAAACGGGCAGATAAAAATACAGGCAGGAAATTTTTATTTTCAAATGAAATACACCCTGCCGTAACACAATTTCCGTGCAAACAAATTGCACCTCCGGGATCTGCTTTTCCGAGTATTTTTCGTGTTCGGTTTCTGTCAATTGCTAAGGGATAATCAATGCACATTTTAAAACTTGAACCGTATCCGACATTGCCTGAATTATCAATTTCTTTGTTATTCAGTTTTATCCACATAAACCAATTGGAACTTCCGTAAAGAATTTTGCATGTAAAAAATCCTTCCGGTGTTTTACCGTCACCTTGTTGCAGTTTTGTGCCGGCTTCATCATCAACGGCGCAAACAGGTAAAACAGCTATCAATTTTAATGTATCAGATCGTTTCTTCGCACCCCAAATTTCAAATTCTTTTTCCTCTTTAAACATTCTGAACATTACATATTCAGGCGGATAAGAAATGCCGGTTTCTTCACATCTTTTTTGATAAGATCTGCCGAGAAGTTGTTCCAAACGTTGTTTGATAAAAGCAGGTGATTTTTCATTTGTTTTTTTTGCTATATCAGCAAGGGTGTCAATTTCAAAAACCGTAAATTTTGAACTTTTGGGTTCTTTAAATGTTTTATTGTAAATCTGTGCAACTTTTTGATTTTGAGAATCGGAGCAAGCCGACAAAAAAACAGATATAAAAATTATAAGAATATAACGCATAAGAAAAGGTTTAAAATCTTAACGATAATAAACCTTTTTTATTTTTAATAATTCGGTTTTTAGTAACCGTATATTTCGCTGAGTTTTTGTCCTAAAAGCGTTCCTCTTAAATTTGTTGCAATAATTTTACCTTCGGGATTAATCAGAAAATTAGCCGGAATGCCTCTTACACCGTAAACTGCTGCAGGTTCAGAATCCCAATATTTAAGATCACTTACATGATTCCATTCTTCCAATCCGTCAGTTTTTATTGCTTTCACCCAATCTTCTTTGGTTTTGTCTAAAGAAACTTGATAAATCGTAAAACCGGATTTTTTATATTTATGATAATTTTTTACCACATTCGGATTTTCTGCTCGACAAGGACGACACCAAGCAGCCCAAAAATCAAGTAAAACATAATTCCCTCTTAAAGAAGATAATTTAATGTTTTTACCTTCGGGTGAGGGTAAATTAATTTCCGGAGCTTTATTTCCGATTGTCGGCATGGGCGGATTGTTTGCAATATATTCATGTAATCCTTGGATAAAGCTTGATTTAGGGTATAATTTATAAAGAGAATCATCAACTTTTGTAAATAATTCACGATCGTCATTTAAGTTAAAAACACTCATATTTCTTCCGAATTGTTGATACAGTGCAATAATTGATGCCGGAGAATTCAGATGCTCATTAATGAAATTTTCCGAATATTTTCTGTGCTTATCAAAAACTTGTTGAGATGCTTCATTTACCATTTTTACTAAACTGTCCAAATCACCGTTTCCTTTTTGTGAAACATAAATTTGATTTAAAGAATCCAAACTTTCAAAAGCTTTGTCAAGATTATTATATAGAATTTGTAATAACTTTGAATCTTCAGAACCCTTAACGGAATATAAAATACGAAAATCAGTTGTGTCACCGTCTATGCTTATTTTGCTTAATGAATCGGCAATAAAAATTATTTGACCGTTTTGTCCGTCTAATTGCAAACCGAATAATTCGGGAGCCGGTGTATGTTCATTAAATTCATATTCGCCGTTTTTGCCTATTTCAACAGTATCTAATGCGATTGTTGATTTTGGTAAGAATTTGTTTAATATCAATTGTTTGCCGACCGCATTTTTAATGGTTCCCGAAACGGTAAATCCCGATGTTTCGGAATTTTTGCATGAAAATAATGCTAATACGGGAATTAAGATTAAGATTAATTTTCTCATTTTTTATTTTTTTAGTTCAAATTAAATTCGTGAAATTAACTTCCGAACTTTGTATTTAATTTGAAGATTTATAATAATGTAATCATTTTCGGAAGTCAAATTAATTGCTCGCAAAAATAATAATATTTGTTTATCAAAAAATTGTGTGCTGTTTATTTATCCGTTTATTTTTCAGAATCTTTATCTTTTTTATCTTTTTCTGGAATGCGTCGTATTTTATAATTTAAATAAGCCACTAAAACAGTCATCAACGGACTTATAAGATTAAAAAAAGCATAAGGCAGATAATCAACCGTGGCAACACCCAATACACGTGCTTGGGTTGCTCCTCCGGTATTCCACGGAATAAGGACGGAAGTTACTGTTCCGGCATCTTCTAAGGTACGGCTCAAAACTTCCGGTTTTAATCCTTTTTCTCTGAATGCTTTGTTATACATTCTTCCCGGAACAACAATTGAGATATATTGGTCGGAAGCCGTTGCATTAAAAAAGATACATGAAGCTGCCGTTGAGGCAACTAAGGAGCCGTCTGATTTTACACGTTTCATTACGGATAAAGTAATTTTTTTCAGCATTCCGCTTGATTCCATAACGCCGCCGAAAACCATAGCTGATAAAATTAACCAAATGGTATTAAGCATGCCTGCCATTCCGCCTGTTCCGAATAAATCGTTTATGCGTTCGTTTTCTGTGACAATTTCAATTTTTCCGTACATGGCTTTCATAACACTTACGTATGATGCTTCAGCATAATTATTTGTAATTCCGGATATGTGCTGAATAATGTCGGGTTGAAAAATAATCGCAAATAATCCGCCGGCAAGTGTTCCGAGTAACATTGAAGGAATGGGTTTTACTTTTTTAATGATGATAAAAATTAAAAATGCCGGAACAATGAATAACCAAGGTGTTACATTAAAAGTATCGGCTATAGCTGTTTGAACTTCTTTAACCTCAGCTGCATTGGCTTGAAAATCATAGGTAAAGCCCATAATCAAAAAAATGATTAGTGTGATTGTCATTGACGGTATGGTCGTAATCATCATATAGCGAATATGCGTATATAAATCGGTTCCCGCCATGGCCGGTGCCAAATTTGTTGTATCGGAAAGCGGAGACATTTTATCGCCGAAATAGGCACCCGAAATAATGGCACCTGCCGTTATCGAATCGTTAATACCCATAGCATGACCGATGCCCAGCAAAGCAACTCCGACCGTTGCAACGGTTGACCACGAACTGCCGGTTGCCAAGGAAATTAAACTTGAAATTACAACCGTTGCAAATAAAAAAATTGAGGGATGTAAAACATCCAAACCGTAATAAATAAATGCCGGAATAACGCCGCTTAACAGCCAAGTTCCCGATAATGAACCAATTAACAAAAGAATAAGAATTGCCGGCATGGCTTTCCCGATGGTTTTTACGATGCGCTTACGTAGTTTTAACCAATTGGTACCCAGCCGAAAAGCAATAACAGATGCCAGTGCTGCAGCAAGTAATAATGCTGTTTGATTGGAGCCGTCCAAAGTTTCATCACCCCAAATAATAACATTTAAAGAAAGTAAGATTATCAAAAAAATAATGGGAATAAAGGATTGTAAAAGCGAAGGGGATTTTTCTTTTTTCGGCATATCTTTTTTATAATGTATCTCACAAATTTAGAAAAAATCTCGAAATGATAAAGTTTAAAATGCCGAATATGTTTTGAGATTAACTTTCCGAAAGTTTTGAACTTTCGGAAAGTTGTTTTATCCGTATATTATTTTACCATTTCAAATACGGCTTTTGTAACATTCATTGCACCGTCGGCAATATCGGCAATTGTGGCATCCAGCATATAACAAGGTGTTGTGGCTACTTTGTAGGTTTTGTCGACAACCACTTCGCCGTGATTGGTAATTTCATGTTTTGAACCCATTTTGTTAACGGCATTTGCCGTTTCTTTATCTTGCCCTATGGTAACGCTTACGCCGTCAAGAACTTTTGCAACTACGACAGGAGAAATGCAAAGTGCACCTATGGGTTTGCCCTGTGCAACAGCATCTCGTATCGCATTTTCAACATCGGGAAGAACCGTACAATCAGGTCCTTTAAAAGCAAAATCGGATAAATTTTTTGCAACACCAAAACCGCCGGGCATCATCAAAGCATCATAATCTTCCATATTTAATTCAGAAAGGGGCTTAATGTTTCCGCGTGCAATACGTGCCGCTTCAATCATAACGTTTCGTTTTTCGTTCATTTCTTCACCCGTAATATGATTAACAACATGATGTTGCTCAATATCCGGAGCGAAAATTTGATACGTTCCGCCGTTTTTTACTACGGCATACATGGTCATGGTTGCTTCGTGGATCTCGGCACCGTCATAAACACCGTTGCCGGAAAGAATGATTGCTGTTTTCGGAGATTTATTCATAATATTCAGATTTAAATGTTTTTAATGTATTTTTGCAAGAAAATTTTGAACAAACAAGGTAAAAAAATAATTTAAAAATGAAAACAATTTTATCAATTTTTATAGCTTTGATGCTTTTTCAATCATGTTCAATTACTAAAAATGAGATAATTACTGATGAACGAACGGAACGAAAAGAATTAGTCGGAATTTGCACACGAGCAGGATTTCAAAAAGAAGAATTTAAAATGTGGTTTGATAAAGGATATAATGAATATCAACCGAAAGAGGAAATTGTTAATAAATTAAAAGCTGTTTCTTTATATAAAGGTGTTACAATTAAAATTATTTTCGGAACGTGGTGCGGAGACAGCAAAAGAGAAGTTCCTCGATTTTTTAAATTGGTCGACAAAGCCGATATCCCCGAAAAAATTATTCGTTTAACGGCTGTTGATACTAAAAAAACATCAAGAGATAAGAGTATTGAAGGAATTGCATTTACACGTATTCCGACTTTTATTTTTTACAGAAAAGGAAGTGAAATCGGGCGTATTGTTGAAAGTACCGAAAAAAGTTTAGAAGAAGATATGTTAAAAATTTTAACAAAATTAGTCATTAGGTATTAAATTTTTGTGTTAACCGGTAATAAAAAAGAGCCGAAAAAAATCGGCTCTTTCATTTTGATAAATACATTTAGGCAAATAAAGGATTTTTTCTGTAAAACAGTTCCTTTATTTTTTCATCCAATTCATCAATTGAAAAGGGTTTAACGATAATTTCATCAAAGCCTTCATCCTTGTACGTTTGATTAAAGTCTGAAGAAAAATCACGGTTAATCATCGCCATCACAGGTATAGTATTTATCGGGTATTCTAATTTTTTTCTTATGTGTTCGATGGTTTCAAATCCGTCGAGTTGCGGTAATTCTAAATCAAGTAATAAAAGATCAAAACTTTTATTTTTAAGTGCTAAAATAACATCATAGCCGTTATTTGCAGTATCATATTCCCAACCGAGCATTTTTAAAATCTCAGTCATAACTTTTTCGCTCGGCTTAAAACCTTCCGCTAACAGAATACGTTTTTTTGTTTTGCTGTTTTGACTTTTCACTATTTATTTTTATTTAATTTAAATGATGCATATTTTATGCCGCAAATCGCTTTGTCTACTTTGCATTACCATACATTCTGTACTGTAAAAATGACATGTTTTACATGAAAATTTACTTTCTGAAATTGAAAAAAGTTTCTAAAAAATTGAAAATAAAAACTATAAAAAAATGTTAATAAAAAATTGAAAAAAGTTAATTTTTTTTTAAACAGAAAGAAAAATGTTCCATAAAATAAATAAATTTGGTCAAAATGTAATTCATTTATAAATTTACATATTGAAAACAGATTATTTTATATATTTGTATAATCGTAAATTTTACTTTATTTTTACAAAATAACTGAGTTTTTATTTTTAAGATTTAAAGTTTTTAATTTTAGGATTAATAAGTATTGAGAAATAATAAAAAAGAAGCACATGAAAAATAAGAGTATTCGCACGTTCATTTTCATTTTTGTTATAACGTTATTTAACATTAGTTTATATGCGCAGTCTCCAAAAATGGTTTTGGTTGAAGGCGGCACTTTTACAATGGGTTCAAACTCAGGTGTTCCTGAAGAAAAACCGGCACATAAAGTTACGGTTAAATCATTTTATATTGCTGAAGCAGAAGTAACCGTTGCAGAGTACAAGAAATTTGCATCAGCAACCGGAAAATCGATGCCCGAACCACCTGATAAAGAATGGATGGATTCGCATAAATATACACAAATGTTTTATGTTTCTTCCGGGAAACAGTGGTGGGGATGGGAACCGAATTTCCCGATTCAACACGTCAATTGGTACGATGCATCTGAATATTGTAATTGGTTAAGTAAACAAAACGGACTGGAAAAATGTTATGTCAAAAATGCTGACGGCGGTTGGGATTTTGACAGAACAAAAAACGGATACAGATTACCGACAGAAGCAGAATGGGAATTTGCTGCCAGAGGAGGTAATAAAAGTAAAAAATATAAATATAGCGGAAGCAATAATATTGATGAAGTCAGCTGGTATGATGAAACTTCAAAACTTTCAGGACCGAAAAATGTAAAAACTAAAAAACCAAATGAACTCGGAATTTATGATATGAGCGGAAATGTCTGGGAATGGTGCAGCGATTACTATCAAACAAGTTATTATTCAAAATCACCCGAGGATAATCCGTTTTGCAGTACCCCGATGCCATACAGAGTGATACGAGGCGGGTCTTGGCATTATCGTGCGGAACTGGCAAAAGTTACCAGTCGTGACGGACCGAAATCCGGTAAAACAAACTATAATTTCGGTTTTCGTTTGGCTAAAAATAAATAATCCAAAAAAATATTAAACGATTCTTAACCGAATCGTTTTTTAATTTTAAGAAAATTATGGTAAAAAAAGCATCGTATATTTTTATTATTTTTTTGATTCTCGGAGTATTAATTTCGTGTAATAAAAATAAGAAAGATGCAGAATTAGCATTAATATCGGAATATCTGGAGGAACATAATATTACTGAAGAACCCCAAGCTGACGGATTATATTTGATTGAAACCGGTTTCTCTGTTTCAACGAGTTCAGAATCCGATTTTCCGCAAAAGGGTGATACGGTCATTGTAATTTATAAAGGATATTTGCTGTCAAATGCTTCGGTTATTTTTGATGAAAAAACAATTGATGAACCGGCACACTATGTTTATCTGAGTGATAATGTAATAAAGGGCTGGGAAGAAGCCGTCGGTATGATGAAAAAGGATGTTTCAGCATTAATTATTATACCTTCTGATTTAGCTTATAAAGGTAAGCAAACCGGTATTATCCCGCCTTATTCAACTTTAATATTTGAAGTGCGAATAATTGATATCAGGAAACCTTAAGTATTTTATTTTGGATACCTATAATCATGTTAAGAAAGTTGTAATAACGGGACCGGAATCAAGCGGAAAATCTACATTAACAAAAGAACTGGCAGATTTTTTTAATACAGAATATTATTCTGAATATGCCAGAACTTATATTGAAAATTTATCCGGAAAATATACTTATGATGATCTTATTTCAATTGCAAAACAACAAATTAAAGAATTATCCGGAACTGACATCAGGAAGGGAAGTAAATTTATTTTTTATGATACGGGACTGATTATTACAAAAGTTTGGTTTGAATATGTCTTTCATAAAGTGCCTAATTTTCTTCTGAATTCACTAAAAGAAATTAAAATTGACTGTTATTTATTGTGTTATCCGGATTTACCTTGGAAACCTGATAATGTTAGGGAAAACGGAGGAAATATCAGATTTGAATTATTTGAAAAATACAAAAAAGAAATTGAAAAATATAAGATTAACTATTTAATTATAAGAAATAAAGGAAATCAACGTTTTTTATCTGCAAAAGAATATTTATCTTCGGCATATTGTTTGTAGTTTATGAATAAACTTAAAACTTAAATCAAACGTAAACTTAAATTAAAAAAACAATGAAAAACATTTTTAAATTATTGATTTTAGCAGGGATATTGGTGTTCTCGGGATATTTATTTCCGAATAAGGTACAAGCACAAGTTACATTCAATGATAATATTGATGAAAACAGACTTGTATATTGGTTTTTTGTCAGCGTCAGAGAAAAAGAAGATGGTGAAACCGGTTATGTAAGCTATGATTTACAATTAAAAGGGAATAAAATTCAACACGGGAGTCAAAAAGATTATGATAAAAATTTATGGAAATATTTAGGAAACGGTCAAAAAATGGCAATCGGCCCTTTTAATGAATATGATGAAGCTAAAAAAGCACTTATTTTTTATAAGATTCAAGATGAACCGCATGAATTGGATACGACCTTTGATAAAGATCAAACAATCTTTTGGTTTGTGCTTCACGTGAATCGCAGATCACGTTCAAATTCGTATCAATTAGTGAGAAAACCGGGAGCAATTGCCTCCGGAACATATTCTGATTTTGATGTTTTTCTTAAAGAAAATTTGATGATGCGTGTTATGACTGTAGGACCTTTTATTTATATGCCTGAAGCTGAGGAAGCTAAACGGATTTATCGTTTGCATTAAAAAATAAACAAGTTAAATTATTATAAGGGTTGTTAAATCATTAACAACCCTATTTTTTATTCATCACCGTGAGCCGGATTTTTTCCGATTATAACGGTATCTTTAACGATTGTATCTTGTTTCGCAATTTTATATGGTATATTATCTAACCAATCTTTAAAAACTATTTTTGTTTTATTGAAACTTTCTTTAAATTCCGGTTTAATAGGTTCAACCGGCGGAGCATCAACATGCAACGGGTTAATGTTTTTTCCGTTTTTCCATACACGAAAATCCAAATGCGGTCCGGTTGCCAATCCCGTCATACCTACATATCCGATAACTTGACCTTGATGAACACGAACACCGGCATGAATGCCTTTAGCAAATCCTCTCAAATGCATGTAACCGGTAGAATAAACGCTGTTATGTTTAATTTTAATATAATTGCCGCCACCGCGTGTATAATATGCTTTAAGAACAACACCGTCGCCGAGCGCATGAACCGGAGTTCCGGACGGTGCTGCATAATCGACACCGAGATGCGGACGAACAATTTTTAAAATCGGATGTTTTCGGGCATAAGAAAAACCGCTGCTGATTCTTGAAAATTTTAAAGGGGCTTTTAAAAATGCTTTTCTTAAACTGTTTCCGTCAAGATCGTAGAAACTTTCTACACTGTCTTGTTTAAACGGAACGGCATAAATAGTATCACCGTAATGTTCGAAGTAGGCAGCTAATATTTTTCCGTAACCGATTGAAGAATCATTTACAAATTTTTCTTCATAAACCATTTTAAATTTATCGTTTAATTGCAAACCGAAAAAATCAACGGTCCAAGCAAAAATCTCGGATAAATCATTTGCCAAAAGCGGTCTTACTCCTGCATCTTTCATGGCAAACCACAGATTTGAAGTAATAACACCACCGGTTTCTTTTATTTTTATATCAACTTTTTTCTTTCCCTCATACACATTTACCGAATCTTTTAAATTAAAAACCAGATAATCGGTTTTATTTTCTTCATAAACTAAATAGTCAACAGTTTCGGAAGTGTCCTTTGTAAAAAAAACGGTGTATTTTTGACCGCTTTTTATCTTTCTGACATCAAAAATGTCTTTTGTTTTTTCCAAAACATTGTGAAGTTTACTGCTGATATTATATTTGTCAAATAAAGTACTTAAAAACATATTCGGTTCAATATAACCGCTTTCAGTTTTATAATTATCAGATTTAATACCATATAATTTATGCTCTTCAGGTTTGATTATATTAACCTTTTTTTGTTGAAGAGAAGTCCTGTTTTTAGCGTATGTTTTATACAAGAAATAGGCTCCGGTACTTAAAATAAGTATGCCAATAATAATAAACAGTATTTTTTTTGTCATTTTTACAATAATTTATCGCAAAAGTATAATATTTACAGAAAAGAAATAATAAATACAGCTTTTTGTATGTTTAAA
>JAOZQB010000092.1 GCA_029932445.1 Bacteroidales bacterium
TTGTTAATAAATCAGGTATTTCATTTTGAATAACTTCCCAAACAAGTTCATAGTCAATACCGAAATAATGATGAATTAATTTATCTCGGAAACCGGCTATTTCTCTCCAAGATACTGCGGAATGGTTATTTTTCAATTCAAGACTTAAATTTTTTACTGCTTCCCCTATTATTTCCATACTTCTTGAAACAGCTCTTATTAATATTTCATCATCAATAAATTACCCGTATGTAATATTTTTAAAATTATTTACGATAAACAAGCACTCCTGTTCGATATCAGCTAAAAAATCAGAATCATAACGTAACATATTCAGTTTCTTTTAAAACATTTTCGGTAAAATTACGATTTTTCGGTAATGATTTAAGTGTTACTAAATCAATATCCGAATCAAATAAATCTTCCAAATAATGAATGAGTTTTATGTAATTTTTATATGTTTTTTTTTCTCGGATAAATTCTACTGCAAAATCAATATCGCTTGTTTCACTTTGTTGATTTCGGACATAAGAACCAAAAAGTCCGATACGTTTAATTCCGAATTTTTTAATATCGTTTTCATTTTCTTTCAGAATTCGGAATATTTCAATTTTTGTATATTTCATTTTATGAATTTTTATAGAAATTAAAAACGACTTTCCTACAAAAGTAAAAAAGTCGCTTAAAAAGTATCTATGAATTTGAAATATTTTTAATTTTATCTTCTCTGATAATTAAATATAAAATTAAAACTTATAATTCATAACTTATAATTCATAATTCTTAAGTATTCATAGCACCGCAAACATGAATAACCTGTCCGCTGACATAAGATGATAAATCAGAAGCAAGATAAATACAAGTATTTGCAACATCTTCAGGAGTTCCGCCGCGTTTCATCGGAATGATTTTAATCCATTCTTCGCGTGCTTTTTCAGGAATTTGTGCGGTCATTTCGGTAATGATAAATCCGGGAGCAACGGCATTACTTCGGATATTTCTGGCACCGAGTTCTTTAGCAACTGATTTCGTAAATCCGATAATCCCGGCTTTTGATGCCGAATAGTTTGATTGACCGGCGTTTCCGCTGACACCTACAACCGAACTCATATTAATAATTGAGCCCGAACGTTGTTTCAGCATATATTTTTGTGTTGCTTTGGTCATGTTAAAAACGGATTTTAAGTTTACTTTTATTACCAAATCCCACTGATCTTCAGTCATTCGCATTAATAAAGTATCTCTGGTAATACCGGCATTATTAACAAGAGCATCAATTCTTCCGAAATCTTCAATAACGGCATCAATTGTCTTTTGAGAACCTTCAAAATTGCTTGCATCCGAGGCGTATCCTTTTGCTTTAATACCCATTTCTTCAAGTTCTTTTTCAAGATTAATCATGTCGTCATTTCTGACTAAATCCGTAAAAGCAATATCAGCACCTTGTTCGGCAAATTTTATTGCAATGGCTTTTCCGATACCTCTGGCAGCACCGGTTATTACGGCAACTTTTCCTTCTAATAATTTCATGTGTCTATTTTATAATTTTCAAAGGTCACATAGCCTGCCTGACGGCAGACAGGGAACACCCGCATGTGAGCTTTATTTAATATATTTATTTATGAAACTGCATTAGTCATTCTCTTGGGTGTTACAGTTTAGAATGGGTGTTTCATATTGTTAAAATATTTGTGTTATACAGCAGACAAAAATAGAATTTATTATAAACTAATCAAAATGATTTTATTTAATAAATAATTTATTCGGATTTTGCCTTGAATCAAAAACTCTGTTTATATAAACCAATTCAGCCGAAATATGATAAACTATTTTATAATGTTTGAAGATAAGTCTTCTGTATTCATTTTTAAAACGTTCAAATTTCGGTTCTTTTTGGCCGGCTTCCGGCATATTTTGTAAGACAGAAGTTTCGTCAATAATTTGAAACACAATTAATTGTGCTTTATTTATATTAATTTCCGATTTAATAAAGTTGAAAATATTTTTCAAATCATTTTTGGCTGTTTCTGTCCAAATTATTTCCATTTTAAAACTTCATTTTTTAAATCCGAATTTGAAATAATTTTCCCTTCCGAAATATCTTTTTCGGAAAGTTCTAATGCATCAATAAATTCAATTTCTTCTTTTTCAGTGTATTCAGATTTTATTTTAATGAATTTCAGTTCTTTAATCAAAGACAGAAAGAAGTGTTTTTTAGAATCCGGTATTGAAATAATATAATTTCCCATTTTAAATCAATTTAGATTATACAAAGATACAAAATTCTTACGGGATTAACACAAATCAATTTCTTTTCCACTCCCGGTAAGAAATAATTTGATATTTTCGGAAATTCCGGCAAGCAATTTTTGCCTTGCCTCAAAAGATGTCCAAGCAATATGCGGTGTGATGATAATATTCGGAGCTTTGAATAAAATATTATTATTTTTCGGCGGTTCTTGTGTTAACACATCAACGGCAGCATAGCTGATTTCTTTATTAACAAGTGCATCGTGTAAATCTTGCTCATTTACGATACCGCCTCGTGCGGCATTTATCAAAACGGCCGATTTTTTCATTAATTTTAGTTCTTTTTCAGAAATCAAGTTTTTTGTTCTTTCTGTTAAAGGTGTGTGAATTGTGAGAATATCAGATTGTTGCAAAAATTCCTTTAAGGGTAATCGGGCAGGAGAGGATTTGCTGTTTTGCAAACTTTCAGAAATCAGAATATTCATTCCGAACACTTTTCCGATTTCGGCAACACGTTTTCCGATGGTTCCGTAGCCGATAATTCCGAGATTTTTACCTTTAAGTTCAATAAAAGGATGATTCAGCATCGTAAAAACCGGAGATTTTTGCCAAAGTCCGTTTTTCACATCATGAGCCGTATCTGCCATAGAATTCAGAATTGCCAAAATATACCCGAATACAGTTTGAGCAACCGAATCTGTTGAATAATCTTTAACATTGCTTACTACAATGTTTCTTTTTTTAGCTTCTTCAATATCAATATTATTATAACCGGTAGCAGCTACGCAAATCAGTTTAAGATTTTCGGCAACTTGCATTTCAGTTTTTCCGATAATAACTTTATTTGTGATAATGATTTCGGCATTTTTTATTCTGTCAAAAACTTCTTTTTCGGAAGTTGTATCATAAGAGATTAATTCACATTGATTTTCAATATCTTGCAATGAAATGTCATTACCTATGGTTGATTTATCGAGTAATACAGCTGTCATTGTTTATATTTACAAATTATTTCTCAATCCTAATCCTTGCATCCACTGCTATTACATCTTTTGCAGTGCCCAACAACGGATTTAAATCCATTTCAATTATTTCCGGTGCTGCTTCTAGTAATGCCGAAAGTCGAACAATTATTTCCGCAAACTTTTTTTGGCTAATACCTTCCTGTCCTCTGGTTCCTTCAATCAATTTGTATGATTTTAAGGATTTTATCATTTTTTCAGCTTCCTTTTTACTGACCGGCGAAAGTACCGTTGAAACATCTTTGAATACTTCAATAAAAATACCGCCCATACCGGCTAAAACAAGATGTCCGAATTTGTCTTCGTATTTTGCTCCGGCAAAAAGTTCCGTTCCGCTTAACATCGGTTGTAATAAAATTCCCGTTGTATCTTTAATTCTTATCATTCTGTTAAACTCATTTTTAACTTGTTCAAAAGAATTAACATTTAATACAACACCTCCCACATCCGACTTATGAACAGGTCCTACAACCTTCATTACCAAAGGGAATCTTATTTTTTCGGCATTCTCAAGGGCATCTGTAACATTCTCGACAACAGCTTCTTTTGCTCTGTTTATTCCGGTCGCATCCAATAGTTTTTGAATATTTTCGGGACTTAAATAACCGTTTTCGGAACTTTCTATAATTCGGCGAACGGTTTTTTTGTCAATATTCGGAAGTTGTATAATTTCTTCTGCAGGTTTCGGTGTATAGTAAACTTTTGCCATAGCATTTCCGAGCAAAACTTCCTCCGGAAAAAACACTCTGCCTTTTGAAATAAAATCTTCAATTTCTTCTTTTGCTCCGCTTAAGGACGGTAAAACCGAATAAATCGGTTTTTTGCAGGTTTTTATTTTTTTGTTAATTACATCATAAGCGTCAAATACTTTAGCCAATCCCGGAGTGCCGAAAATAACAACCATTGCATCAATAGTATCAATTTCATTTTCACAGAAATCAATAATATCGGATAATTGTTGTGCGGTTCCCGTTGCCAGAAAATCAATCGGATTAGCAACAGATGAACCCGGAAATAATTTTTCGAGCAGTTCAGTTGCTTTCCGACCTTCTATTTTAGGAATATTTAAACCGCCTTTTTCGAGAGCATCGGTAAGCATAACTGCCGGACCGCCGGCATGCGTAATAATTCCGATATTTTTACCTTGCAATTCGGGCTGCATAAAAACAGAAGCAACGGTTATGAGTTCTTGTCTGCCGTAACAACGTACAATGCCGGCTTTTTTAAATAATGCATCAACAGCAACATCTGAACTTGCCAAAGCTCCGGTGTGCGAAGATGCTGCACGACTTCCGGCTGAAGAGCTTCCGGCTTTTACCGCTGCTATTTTACAACCTTTGCGAATAAGTGAACTTGCATGTTTCAGTAATTTTTGCGGTTTGTTAATTTGTTCGAGATACAGCAGCTTAATTTTAGGGCTATGTCCTTCTTCATAAGTTAAATCCATATATTCAAGAACTTCTTCAACGCCGGTTTGAGCACTGTTTCCTACGGAATATAAACTTGCAAATCGTAAACCGTTCGGAATACCGAGTTCGGTAATAAAAACAGCAGTAGCTCCCGATCCTGAGATAAAATCGACACCTTGCGGGTCTAATTTAGGGATAGGCGAAGTGAAAACACCGTGATAGTTCGGAGTTAAAACACCAACGCCGTTAGGTCCTATTAAAACGCCGTTTACATTATTAATAATTTCAACAATTTTATGTTCGATTTTGGCTCCTTTTTCGTTTGTTTCACTAAATCCGGCAGAAAGAATAATAAATGCTTTTGTCTTTTTATTTTCAGCCAGAATTTTTACGGTATCAACACAAAATTTCGCAGGAATAGCAAGTATTGCCAAATCCGTAACCGGTAAATCGTTTAAGTCTTTATACGAATTAATTCCCTGAACTTTATCCTGTTTCGGATTAGAAACATAAAGCTTCCCTTGGTAATTTCCTTTTATAATGTTGAATAAAACTTTTCCTCCCGGTTTGTGGATATCATCGGAACCGCCGACTACGACAATACTCTCAGGATTTAATAATTGTTTATTTATCATGTTAAGTTTATTTTATATTTGAGTGTAGTCTAAAAAGGTCAATTTCGTGAGAATAGGTGCAGCATCTTTTTTAATAAACTGATTATAAGTCAAATAAATTTCAATTATTGTGCAAAATCAGATGCTTTGCACCTTCTTATACCGGACTCATATTTGTAATTTTCAACAAAAGTAAAATATTTATTTGAAGTTGAAGATGACTTAAAACATATTTATAAAAGAACCGTGCCACACTACAGTGCGGCACGGTTAAAAGAATCAAAAAAACGATTTACATTAATTATTCGATTTTCTGTGTCCCGTATTATTTGATTTATCATACATAGCCGCTTTCTTTTGAATATCACCGGATGCTAATCTGTAATTAATTAACTGTCTGATTTCTTTTGTGCTGTATGTATTAATATGTTGTTGATTTCTGACTGTTTGTCTCGGTGAATCGTCTCCGATTTGCGGATTTAAGTTTTTCTCAAAACTCTTTGCGGGTTGCTCTTGCATCACACCGTTACTGAATGTAATAGGACCTCCCTCAGAATCTGTTAAATAAAAATAGTTATTTGATTCATCATACTCCGGAATAACATCGTATCCGTCCACGATAATAACTAAATAATAATCACCTGAAATTGAGGGCATTGTATAAGGCCAACTAAAACGAGCATCTGTACCGCCATAAAGTGCTTGTGCAACACTTTGTCCGGCCGGTATATCAATATGATTCCACCAATTTTGATCACCGTCAGCTTCGGGATATCCGTCTAAATTACCGTCATCACCGTAATTGCCGTAATCATTTGAATAATAATCAAACAGCATAATACCGTAATCATTGGCATTATTTGCATTATAATAAATGTAAAGAATATTCCAATCATTAGAAGCAGGAATATTATCGGTTCCTGAATTAAATGCATTGTATTTTGCAACTCGTGCACGAGGATCCGTATTGTTCGGATCATTAACATCATCATGATAATCATATAATTCCCAAGCCATTAAATCGGTGCCGGAATTCGGATCATCAACTTGATTATCATCATCTCCGTCAGGATCCGAGAATTTATTTGTAGCGGCAAAAGCACAAAAAGCAAAATCACCGCTTACAAAAAAGTTATAATCAACCCAAATGTAACCGCCGTTACCCCATCCGGTTCCCCAAGTATTAACAACTTTAAATGCACCGTTATTTCCTTTGTTGTCGTCATAACCGCATAAAGTCATTGCATGATAGGCATGTTGTCCTTGATAAGTATCCGTATCATCGTAAAGTACATCGGAAGAATTCCAAGCCATAAAATTTTCGCCTAATTTAGCCCCGAAAGATAATGCTCTGTTTTGAGCAAGATATTGCTTTAAAGTTTCAATTTCCACATTTACTTGTCGGTAGCTTTCAATTTTATAATTTGCGGCATTTGTATTTTCAGAACTTGAAGGCGAACTTGAACAATCACCGAGATTGGTATAGGGAGTTGTAGCCAAATTTGAAACTCCGTCAGTAATCATCACATCATAAGCAGGTTCAAAACCTGTTCCGTTACAATCGGCACCTTTTTGTGAACTCGGAATAGACCAAAAAAGATATTTCGGACTGAACATTTGATTGCTGTTAAAAGTTGTTCTGTGATTATCATCCCATGCTTCCAAAAAAGATTTATGATTGTAACCGGTTGCCCAAGCAACACATGTTCCGTATGATCCTTGATCACCGATAGGCGGAAAATAAGGAGATAAATCAACCGAACCGGGAAGTTGTCCCGAACCGAGATAAATACTATTTTCAATTGAAGTCGTATCATCACCCATTGCTCCTCCAAGACCAAACCAACCGAGACCTTCCGATAAAGCATTCTGATTATTTGGGTCGCAACTCGGAAGAACAGCAAAAATACCGATGATGAAACTTACAATAAGAATCCTGTTAATAAATTTTTTCATAATATTGAGGTTTAAATTTAATAAATAAGGTTATAAAGATATAACTTTTTTCTGTATTCGTACTTTAGGGTTTTTATTTTTTTGATAAAATGACGATTCCGTCAGTGATATAATCACTTTCTTCAGCTAAATTCACATTAAAATTATTCGGATTTGAAATGTAAAACAGACTGTTCTCAAACGTTAAAATTCCGGTTATTTCAGCATCGGAAAACTTTGTTTCAGAGAAAAATAAACAATCTTTAAATTCAGAAATCATGTTAAATTTACTTTTCAGGAATTCGGTTCTTCCTCTGAAAACAGAAGTATTAAATCGGACGGTTTTATAAAATTCGGAATAGTTAAAAAAAACATCGTCAAAAAACTTAACTTTTGTGAAATTCGCAGTTTTATTGAATACGGCAGCATTAAAAAAAACGGGATTATCAAATTTTGACAATTGGAATAACACATAATTATCAAAAACGGCATCCGAAAAATTAGAATTTCCGTTTATATGCATCATATTAAACTTTGCTTCTTCTATAAAATGCGTTTTAGTAAAATACATCCCCTGCAAACCGACAAATACCGATTTAAAATTGACAAATTTTTGAAAAATTGAATTTGAGAAATTTACAAGTCCCTTAAAATCAGAAGAAGTAAAGTTTACGGTATCCTGAAACGTGCAATTTATAAAACTGACACTTTTGTTGAAATTTGTTACGATTTTGAAGTCTTTATTGTTATTTACAGCTAAAATCTTTCCTTTAAACGTACAATCATAAAAAATAACGGCAGAATTCACATAGTGTTTAATTAGATTTCCGGTAATCAAACTTGCATTATTCGACCGAGTAAAATCGATATCACCGATAATCGTCGCATTTTTGTATGTAACATCTTCTCCTTTTTTAATTTTTTTATTTATTTCGGATGCATTGATAATTTTTGTTCGCGAATCCGGAATTTCTGTTTGAACTTTTTTATTACATGAAATAAAAAATATAATAATAATCGGAAGAATGTATTTAATATTACTCATTATTAATTGATTTACAATTGTTTAAAAAATTAATTGTTAAATTACCGGCTTCTTGCACAGTTTTACCCAAAGAAATAAAACCGTGATTTTTTAGTATTATAAAATTGTGTGTTTTTAAAAGTTTCAATGCTTCTTTTGCAAGTTTAATCGTACCGTATTCAAATTCTTTTTTCGTCACGGGGATTTTTAATTGATCGGCAAATTTCAATATTTCAGGTGAATGCCCGTGAAAAACGGCATTTATTTCCGGTTTGTATTTATATATTATGTGATGCATAATCGATTCTGAAGACGGTTCTTTCGTTCCTTTTCCGGTAATTAAATTTTTATTCTCATCATAAGATACGATTTTCGTAAAATCAGAATCAGGCATATTTTCTCTTAGTGCCGTATGGCTTGCCGTTATAATAAAATTAATTGTACCGGGTTTAATTCTGAAACTTAAATTTCCTGAAGATCCTCCGAGATAGGGCGGTGCCAGATTTTTTTCATTAAAAAAAGCACACCAATTTTTTAATTCCGACAATAATTCGGATTTTATAATCGTTTTGCCTAAACTTTTGTAATTAAATTTAATACCCGTATAAATTTCTGCCATATAAAATAAAAAACGTATAAAATTAATGAATATTTGATAATTTTTGATTGATTGTTTTTAATTTTGACAAAATTTTTGAAAGATGATTAACAAATTTGCAGGATTAATCGTGTTATTATTCTTATTTCAAATAAGTTACTCACAAAGAGCACGTTTTAGCAAAAAGGAAATTACCGTAGGCGACCAAATTACTTTGACACTTGTAATTCCGGAAAACTCAGGTAAAAACATTCAATTTCCTGTTTTTGATAAAGACATTATTAAGGGCATTGAAATCGTAAATCAATCCGGTATTCAGAAAGATAAAAAAGAGAATTTATTAAAACAAACTTTCACTATAACGGCTTTTGATGATTCGTTATTTCTGATAAGAGGATTTAATTTTATTGTTGACGGAGATACGCTCAAAACAAATCCCTTACAACTAAAAGTGCATTATTTTAAACCTGATTCTGCTTTTATAAGCGAAATTGACACCACGCAACAATTAAAAATTGCCGATATAAAAGCTCCGATCGAAGCCCCGATGACCTTAAAAGAATTTATGCAACGCTTCGGTTGGTATATTCTGATTGTTTTAGTACTCATTGCTGCAATGTATTTTATTTATACCTATGTGAAGAAAAGAAAATCAGAAGATAAACCTCTTTTTGTTAAAGAAAAGCCGAAAATTCCGGCACATATTATTGCTGTTCAACGCATTGAAATATTAAAAAAGAAAGAATTGCATAAAAAAGAAGATTTAAAACCGTTTTATACCGAATTAAGCACAATCATCAGAATGTATGTTGAAGAACGTTTTCATATTCCTGCTTTGGAGCAAATTACTTCAGAAATTATCAATGACTTTGACAAAACAGAATACGGAAATGAAGCATTGAAAACAAAATTACGAGAACTTTTATCTTTGGCTGATACGGTTAAATTTGCTAAAAACAAACCTGCCGAGCACGAAAACGAAATTATGTACGAATATGCCCTTTCTTTTGTGAATAATACAAAAGAAGCAGAGAAAACGGAAGAAATAATTACAGAAACAGAACAACAATGATATTTGCACATCCTTCATATTTTTGGTTATTTATTTTGCCTGCATTAATGATTGCTTGGTATGTTCTTAAAAAATCAAAATCACAGGCAAGTTTACGTTATTCTTCAATTAAAATTTTTGAAAATAAACGCAAACCTGTTAAATATTACTTAAGGCATCTTTTATTTGTTATTAGATTAACCGTTATTTCATTACTAATCATAATCTTAGCCCGACCGCAAATTATAAAACCGGAAGAAAAAATCACGCAAGGAATTGATATCGTTATTGCACTTGATATTTCGGGAAGTATGCTTGCACAAGATTTTAAACCCAATCGATTGGAAGCTTCAAAAGACATTGCAATTGAATTTATCAACAAGCAGGAATATGACCGTATCGGTTTGGTGGTTTTTGCCGGCGAAGCTTTTACGCAATGTCCGGTAACAATCGACCATAAAGTGCTGATAAATATGTTTTCCGGTGTGAAACAAGGTTTAATTGAAGACGGAACCGCAATTGGACATGGTTTGGCTACTGCAGTAAATGCTTTAAAAGACAGCAAATCAAAAAGTAAAATTGTTATTTTGCTGACCGACGGCGAAAATAATGCAGGTAATATTGACCCGATGACAGCAGCCGATTTAGCCGCAAAATTCAACATAAAAGTTTACACCATCGGCGTGGGAAAAAACGGTTATGCCGATATGCCCGTTCAAACTATTTTTGGTCAACAAATGCAAAAAGTTGAAGTAAAAATTGATGAACAAACTTTGAAATTAATCGCAAAAAAAACCGGCGGAAAATATTTCCGTGCAATCGATAACGAAAAATTGAAAAAAATCTATGACGAAATTGAAAAATTGGAAAAAGATAAAATAAAAGAAAAACTCGGGAAACAAATGCAGGAAGAATATATGAGATTTTTAATTCCCGTATTGCTGTTGTTCGGATTGGAGATATTATTGAGATACACTGTGTTGAGAACATTACCTTAAGTTAACCCGAAAAATTTATTAATTTTTCGCAGTATAAAGTTAAATTTGAATGTTAAAAAGTTTAGCTCTTTTTATTATAAATTTTCATAATCCAAATTTGGGCTATAAGGTTTTACTTTATTTGTTCTATAACACTTTGAACTTTA
>JAOZQB010000307.1 GCA_029932445.1 Bacteroidales bacterium
CGATAAAATATTTTATAAAAAAGTTAAATATTACGGTCTTGAAAATATTCCTGAAGGTAAACCGATACTGATTGCACCCAATCATCAAAATGCTTTAATGGATGCTTTGGCAATTATTTTTGCCTTAGATAAACAAATTGTTTTTCTGGCACGTTCTGATATTTTTCAAAATCCGTTTATCGCAAAATTGCTATTTTTTCTAAAAATATTACCGGTTTTCAGGATGCGAGACGGTAAAGAGAAATTAAAATTGAATGAAACAATTTATAATAAAACAATACAAGTTTTAAAGAGCAACAGACCTGTTGTTATTTTTCCGGAAGCACAGCATATTGATAAGAAACATTTGAGAAAATTAAAGAAAGGTGTACAAAGAATTGCATTTAAATTAGAAGAAGATAATGACTTTAAAGCTGATATTCAGATTATCCCTACCGGAATTTATTATTCGAATTATTGGAATTTCAGAACCAAATTATTTGTCAGTTTCGGAAAACCCGTAAGTTTAAAGGAATACTTTGATGATTATAAAGTCGATCCGGTAAAAACAATGTTGAAATTCGGAAATGTATTACATGAAAAAATACGTGAGCAAATCATTTATATTAAAGATTTACAAACACATGATGAGTATAATTTTCTTTTGGATGTTTGCGATAAAGAAATAGCCGAAGATTTATCCTTAAATTTGAGAGACTTAAATAATAAAATTGCTGTAGATAAAGAAACTGTCAGAAGAGTTGACGATTTGAAAGAATCTGATACGGAGGGTTTTAATGCGTTAATTAAAGATATTTCAATTTACAAAGAAAGTTTGAGTAAATTTAAGCTGAAAGATTGGATTATTGAAAAAGCGATTCCGAATAATAAATTAGTCGAAAAATTTTTAATATTACTGATTGGAATTCCTGTTTATTTGTACGGACTTATAAATAATTTAATACCGTATTTGTTGCCTCGATTAATTACAAAAAAACTAAAAGACAGGCAATTTGAAAGTTCAATTGTTTATGGCCTGGGTATTTTTACTTTTCCGATCTTTTATATTTTACAGTCTTTATTAATATGGTTTATAACTAAATCTTTGTTATTTACCTTAATTTATTTTATAAGTTTACCAATATTCGGATTACTTGCATTTATTTGGTCAAGATTATTTGTAAAGACATCAGCACAGTTTCGTTTTAATAAAAATAAAAATACGGCAGAAATGAAGAAATTAATTGAATTGAGGAAGGATATTTTGTCAACAGTAATTAACAGCAAATAAAAAAAGCACCTTTTGAGGTGCTTTTTTTATTTGCTTACATCAAATTATTAGTTAACAGCATCTTCAACTGCTTCAACAGCATCTTCTTTTGCTTCTTCCATTGTAGAATCAACAGCTTCAACAGCATCTTGAGTCGTTGAATCAACAGTTTCAACAGCTTCGTCAATAGCTTCATTTAATGCATTTTCAATTTCAGCAGCTGCATCTTTAGCATCTTGTTCGTCATTTCCGCATGAAGTAAATACAGATGCAATACCGAATACAAAAGCTAAAGCGATAATTGATAAATAACGTCTTTTCATGATAAATAGAATTAAAAGTTAAAAAAATATTTTTCTTAATACAAATGTATGAAAAAAATGTTAATAAAACTTAAAAATGTTAAAAAAAGTTAATATTATTTGAGGCAAAAAAAATCCCGCTGATAATAAAGCGGGATTAGAGGGATTCATTTTTTTACTGTTTTTTATTTAACGGCAGAAACATCTTCAGTCGTAATTGCATCATAATTATTGCCCCAAGCATGGTTTGTATAGTTTATCACATCAACCAGTTCTTGATCGCTTAATTGATCTTTAAAAGCAGTCATTGCAGTTCCTTCCTTACCGTTAACAATAATGTTGATATCAGCAGCGACTCCTTTTAAAGCAGGAAATGAAGGATCTATTCCTTCTCCGTTTTCTTGATGACAAGCCATACATTTACTTTTGTAAATAGCTTCTCCGGCAGAATAATCAGCAGCTTCAGCAGTTTCTACAGCGTCTTCAACAGCTTCGTCAGCTTCTTCAATCATTTCATTTGCAGCATCTTTAGCGTCATCATTGTCGTCTCCGCAAGAAGTGAATAATGTTGACAAACTGAAAGTTAAAACAATTGCTAAAATTGAAATTGATAATTTTTTCATAATGTTAATTTTTTAGTGATTAAATAGTAATAAATAATTTATAAAAGTATTTAAATTAAATTAAAACATAGAAAAATAAGTTTGATTTTTGACAACTTTTGATGATTTTTTGTGCATTATCTTATTTTTATCATGCGGTTTCAATATTTTATCAGGAGGACTTAACATCGGAATTCCCGGTCCTAAACCTCTCATAATAAATAAAAATCATATTAAAACAACTTTTCTGTTTTGAAAATATATATAATTATTTCTCAAGTTTTATCGCCGTAAAAAGTTGCATTTATTACTTGAATTTTGGTGAAATAGAAACAAGTCATTTAATTTTCCGTATTAATCGTTGTATTTGTTTTTGTTTTAGAATTATTAAGTTTTGTGAAGAACAAATGACGTAACTTGTATTAATTGATCGTCAGGTAATGAAGCAAATGATTTCATTCCTTTAAAGATGCTTCATCTGTGAATATTTTTATATCTTATTATTGTTTATTTTTCTTAATGTTAATGTTTAACACAGATAAATTAAGTGTTGTTGATGTTATGTAACATGCTTGTAATACTTCTAATTTAGAGTAATTCTAAATTGTAAAACAGGTTTAAGATTGATATTTATCAATATTTATTATCTTTGATTATCTTACTTTTGTGTAGTTAACAAGGTAATTTCAGATAAAATAATCTTTTTT
>JAOZQB010000003.1:0-32629 GCA_029932445.1 Bacteroidales bacterium
GTATCGAAAAAGCAGCCGAGCAGTTAAGAGAAAAATGGAACTTGGGCAATGACCCGATAAGTAATGTTATTTCATTGTTAGAATCAAAAAAAATAAAAGTCATTGAAATTGAGGAAGAAAATAAATTTGACGGCCTTTCGGTATTAATTGATAATAAATATCCGGTTATTGTAATTAACAAATCATTTCCGGTTGAAAGAAAACGATTTACTTTATTGCATGAACTCGGTCATTTACTTCTCAACATTAATGAACGTTTTTCTGATAAAGATGAGGAAATGTTTTGCAACCGTTTTGCCGGTGCATTATTATTACCCGAAGAAGCTGTTTATGAAAATTTCGGAACTGACAGAAAAAACATCAGTTTTCCTGAATTGAAAAACATTCAAGAATTATACGGTATCAGCATTCGTGCAATAATGTATCGATTAAAAGATTTAGTTGTAATATCTGCCGGAATGCATAAAGGTTTTTCTATAAGGTTAAATTCTGATTCACTTTTAAAAAACGAAGTTGATGAAGTCCGATTTACTGAACAAGAAAATACCGGAAGGTATAATCGACTTGTTTATCAGGCACTTTCAAAAGAGTTGATTTCTTTGAGCAAGGCATCCTCATTATTAGGAGTAGCCGTAAATAAAGTAAAGGAAGAATTTGCATTAATATAGCAAGATGATGAAGATTATAGTGAACGATGCAAATATATTAATTGACCTTGCCGAATTAGATTTGATTGAAAAACTATCGGAATTAGGAGCTGCACTTCATACGAATGATTTTGTATTATCAGAAATTAAGGAATCCTCCCAAAGAGAAAAAATTGACTTGTTTGTCAGCGAAAAAATAATTACGGTTGCAAGTACAGGTTCAGAAGAAGTAATCGTTATCAGCCAAATGACAATTGAGAATAAAGGATTAAGTTTTGAAGATTGCTCCGTTTGGCATTATGCAAAAAAAAGCAACGGTTTACTTTTAACCGGAGATAAAAAATTAAAAACCTGTGCAGAAAAAGACGGTGTAGAAGTTAGAGGAATTATTTATGTTTTAGATGAACTGTTAAGCAATAATATTATTAGCGAGGAAACAGCAATAATTAAAATCAAAGAATTATATAGTTTAAATAAATGGCTTCCTAAAAATGAGATTAATGCACGAATAAGTAATTGGGAAAAATAATCAAATATCTTAATTTTACACACGTGTAATTTTAAAAAAATAATATTTTACTCGTTATTTGCTGATAGTTAGCAGTTAGTATGTATATTTGTGAGGGTAACATTTGTAAGTAAATCGTGTTTACATGCAAACATTACCTTTAATATTTAACAGTGATGTATAAAAACTGATAAAATGCCGAACCCATACGCATACAACGAACAAAATATTTCTCAAATTCCTGCAATTCAGCTTCTGAAAAAACTCGGTTACAAATATCTTTATCCGCACGAAACCGATGCCGAACGCAAGAACCTCTACAATGTCATTCTTAAAGACATTTTGAGACAAAAGTTGCTTGATTTTAATTCTTTTGAATACAAAGGAGCAAGTTTTCAATTTAGTGAAAAGAACATCAATCAAGCACTTCAAGATATTGATGAAGCATTATCGGACGGACCGGTAAAAACCAATGAGAAAATTTATAACAGCCTTATACTCGGAAAAAGTTATTTAGAACATCTGCCCGACGGCAACCAACGTTCGTTCAGCATAAAATATATTGATTGGCAACATCCCGAAAACAATGTTTTTCATGTAACGGAAGAATTTGTTGTTGAAAGAGATAACGGTCATACAATTCGTCCGGATATTGTGCTTTTTATTAACGGTATTCCGCTCGGTGTTATTGAGTGTAAACGTTCATCGGTTTCAATTAATGAAGGCATAAGCCAAATGTTGCGAAATCAAGGAAAGGAATACATTCCGCAATTGTTTAAGTTTGTGCAAATTGTAATGAGTACGAATAAGAATGAAACCAAATATGCAACATGCAGCACATCGAAAGAGTTTTGGGCGGTTTGGAAAGAACAAGAAACCGATTGGCATGAAAGCATAATGAATGAAGCCGTTTCGGAAAGAAAACATACAATACAAGATAAAAATATTGTTTCTTTATTTCATCCGCAAAGGTTTCTTGATTTAATTAAATATTTTACGGTATTTGATGCAAATATTAAGAAAATTGCTCGCTATCAACAGTATTTTGCCATAAAAGAAATCATTGAAACAATCAGGCAAAAAGATGAAAACGGCAACAGGCAATCAGGTGTGATTTGGCATACACAAGGCTCGGGAAAATCGCTTACAATGGTTATGCTTGCAAAATATTTATTATCGGAACTGCATGAATATAATCCTAAAATTGTTGTTGTTACCGACCGTAAGAATCTTGACAAACAGATTTATACAACTTTTTTAGATACTCGCACAAGAGCCAAAAAAGCAAGTTCCGGAAGAAATCTTGTCGATTTAATTAATGATAATGCTGCCGATGTTATAACAACTTTGGTGCATAAATTTGATACGGCATCTGAAATTAAAAATCCGGTTCTGTCAAAAGATGTTTTTGTTTTGGTTGATGAATCTCATCGCACACAATACGGAGAGCTGCATATAAAAATGAAAAAGGTTTTCCCGAATGCTTGTTATCTCGGTTTTACCGGAACTCCTTTAATGAAGAAGGAAAAAAGCACCATGATTAAGTTCGGTAAACTGATTCATAAATACACCATTGCCGACGGTGTTGCCGATAAAGCAATTGTTCCTTTATTGTATGAAGGGAAAATGGTTGAGCAAACCGTAAATCAAAAAGCTATTGATAATCGTCTTGAAATTATTACAAGACATCTGAATGACAAGCAAAAAGAAGAAGTCAAGAAAAAATGGAGCCAATTTGAACGCATTGCATCATCCGAGCAACGTCTGAAATTAATTGCTTTTGACATTAATCAACATTTCTGTAAACATTATAAAACAGAAGGTGTTCAGTTTAAATCCATGCTTGCAACTACAAGTAAAATTGAAGCCGTCAGGTATCTTGATGCTTTTATTGAACTCGGAGACTTGAATTGTGCAGTTGTGATTTCACCTCCCGATCAAAGAGAAGGACACGAGGCGGTTGATAAAAAATCCAAAGACCGTGTGCAAAATTTCTGGAATGATATGATGAAACGTTATAACAGTCCGGAAGATTATGAAGACAGCATCAAAGATGAATTTGTAAAAGGAGATGAAATTGATATGCTTATTGTTGTTGATAAACTTCTCACCGGTTTCGATGCTCCCAAAGCAACTGTTTTGTATATCGACAAGCCAATGAAAGAACACACTTTGTTACAGGCAATTGCAAGGGTAAACCGTTTGCATGAAGGCAAAGATTACGGTTACATCATTGATTACAGAGGTTTGCTCGAACGTTTGGATGAAGCCATGAAAGTATATTCCGGTGCAGGTCTTGAAAATTTTGATCCCGAAGATTTACAAGGTGCGGTTTACGATGTTATCAGTATTGTCGGAACTTTACGACATTACTATTCAGAACTGGTAAAAACATTTGCTTCTGTCCGGAATAAAAAAGAACCCGAAGAATATGAACTATTGCTTGAAGACGACGAAAAAAGAAAGGATTTTTATGAAGTATTAAGTCAATTCGGTAAAAATCTCGGCATTGCTTTGGAATCGGAAAAAGTATATGAAGCTCTGAAAGAAAAAGAGATTAAAGATTATAAAAGAGATTTAAGGTTTTATCAGGAATTAAGAAAATCTGTTAAACTTCGATATTCTGACGGTATAGATCATAAAGAATATGAAGCAAAAATGCAAAAGTTAATGGACAACTACATTGCAGCCGAAGATATTATTCGTATTACCAACCCGGTAGATATTCTCAATACAAAAGCCTTTGAAGAAGAGCTTGACAGATTAGGCAGTAAACGAGCAAAAGCTGATGCTATCCGAACCCGAATGTCAAAGAAAATCAGTGAGAAATATGAAGAGAATCCTGCATTCTATAAAAAGTTTTCTCAAAGGATTCAAGAAGTTCTCCGAATGTATAAAGAGCAAAGAATTTCGGAAGCTGAATATCTGCAAAAGATGAATGATATTAAGGATGATTTTATCAAAGGCAATTCCGGTGAAGATTACCCGGAAAACATAAAAGAAAATAAGCACGCACAAGCATTTTACGGAAGCATCAAAGAAATTGTTGAAGAATCTGATGATTTGCAAAAACAATATAAGTTAATCGGTCAGTTATCAATGGAAGTTAACACAATTTTAAAATCAGAAACCAAAGTAGATTGGCACGATAACCCGGATGTTCACAAACACATTGAGCAAAAAACAGAGGATTTATTGTATGAATATATTGATAAATACGACCTGAAAATTAACACTTCCGAAATGGATTTGATTATTGAAAGTATTAAAAAAATTGCTTTAAGAAGATATTAATGTTTGTCCGAAATTAAACAAAGAATACAAACAAATTGAAAAGATATAAAATAACATACGGCAATAAAGAAATTGAGTTTGAGCTGCACCGCAAACCGGTTAAAAACATAAATCTGAATGTGAAACCGGATTTAAGCATTATGGTATCCGCAAATGATGATGTTCCGATTGACTATATCATAAATTTTGTAAAAGGGAAGGGGACATGGATATTAAAACAACTTAATTATTTTATAAAAACACTTCCGGAGCAGCATTCAAATAAAGAATATGTAAACGGAGAATCATTTAAATATCTCGGCAAGCAATACCGTTTAAAAGTTTATGAAAGCAAAAATGAATCCGTAAAATATTACAGAGGATTTATTGAAATGTATATCAAAGATAAAACAGATATAAAACGGAAAGAAACCTTAATTCAAAATTGGTTCAAAGAACGCAGAAAGATAGTGTTTCAAGAAACTTTAAAAAAAGTATTTCCGCTTTTAGAAAAATACGGTATAAAAAAACCGGCAATTGACATCAGAATGATGAAAGCTCGCTGGGGATCTTGCGTAAAAGAAAAACAAATAATACTCCTAAACTCCGAACTCATAAAAGCACCAAAATATTGTATTCAATATGTCATCCTGCACGAACTTATCCATTTCAAATACGATAATCACTACGCTGACTTTAACGAACTATTAACCACCCTTATGCCCGATTGGAAAAAGCGTAAGGCTGTGTTGGATGAGGAGGTTGTTCGGGATTTGTAGGAGCTGTTTCTTGAATTAAATAATTCCTGACATCCCCTGCAATAATCGCAGTAATTATTTTTGCCGGTCTTTTCTTATTATATTCGTTGCACAGAGATAACCGCTGAATACGGCACCGGAAAAACCACCTCCTACTTTTGTCCAAGCTGATGCAAAATGCAAATTGTCAATTGTTTCAATCTTATCATACAGAATTCTTTGAGGTGTTTGTGCAAATCCGTAAACAGCACCTTCAGGATTTAAGGTGTAGTGTTTAATCGTTTTTGATGTTCCTACTTCATAATATTCTATGTGTTCCTTAATTCCCGGAATTAGTTTCTCTAATTTAGTTATATATATTTCTGCGACTTTCTTCTTCTTTGCTTTATATTCATCGTCATTAAGTTTCTCCCAATCGGAATAATAATCTATGCAACAGATTACTCCGACACTTTTATCTTCAGATGTAAGCGCTGAATCAACTTGACTGTAATCAATAAATGTGAAACTGCGTTCTTTAAAATCTGCTTTGTTATTTTTTATAATATCAGCTTGTGTTTTTATGGAATCATCAAATACAAATGTGGAATAATACTTACTTCCGATGTCTTTTAGTTTTTTATTAAACCCTAAATAAATTGTGAGTAATGATGCTCCGATTTGCATTTTATTTATTGAATGTTTCAATTTTTCACCGGCTTCTTTCGGCAACAAACGGTTTGCAACAATCGGAATTGCTGCATTGGCAATTATTTCATCAGCATATGCAGAAAAAGTTTCATTTGCGGATTTCTTATTTTCTTGATATTTAACCCCGATTGCTATATTGTTTTCGGCAATAATCTCAGTGACTATGTGTTTAAGAATTACTTTTCCTCCGTTTTTTGAAATATAATCAGAAAGATAATTTGAAAGCATTTGAGAACCCCCTTTAATAAAGTTTCCGCCGCCTTGATAATACCTTGCCTGAGCTAAGGAATAATAAATCAGGGAAACGCTATACGGATTGTCATGAAAATAACCCAGGTTGCCGAGAAGTACAAGTTTTAAATCTTCATTTTCAATGATTGTATCAAGAAATTCGCCAAGAGAAATGTCCGGTTTTCCTGCTGATTCTTTAGCCCTTTTTTTTGCATTGATAATCTGATCAAAATAGGCATTGATTCCCGATTCTTCTTCAGGGAAATTCTGATTTAAAACAGCTTTTGCTTGGTCAATTTCATGCGGAATTGTTATCTGATATCGTTCATTTATAAAATGATAAAATTCAGGCACACGTAAAAACTCAATGCTGTCAAAGACTTCAAGGTCACGGAAGATTTTGATTTTCATATCCGTATTTTTTAATCCGTCCATTTCGTGCAAACCGACTTCAAATGTGAAATCTTTTCGATTAAATGTTGTCGCACAACCGCCGGGTCGGTCGTGTTGTTCAATCAGTAATACTCTTTTGCCTTCTTTGGCAAGTTTTGCACCGGCAGTCAGTCCGCCGAGTCCTGCACCAATTATTATGATATCATATCTCATTATTTCTTTATATTTTTCCGTTGATTATTATGACATTATATGCAAATCGCAAGTTTATTACTGTGAAAACTAAGTTTTGAATTCAGGAATCGGATACCGTATAAATTCGGCATTTCTGTCAAACAAATATCTGTATGTTATATAATGTTTTACAGAAACACATCCCACAGAAATGAAGATTTTCCTCATTTTCGGATTGAAATCACCGACCCACGAAAATTCGATTTCCTTATAATGCGGTTTTCGCTCGATAACTTTTGCAATTTCCATAATAAATGCCGATTCTATTCCGAGATTTTGAAATTCGGGAATAACACCCATCAAAACTCCGCGAGCTCGAGTCATTGTTTTTTTCTTTTTCAGATAAAGAAATTTCATCATATTCCACAGATGCATTTTTCCGTTCAAGTGTTTTAAAATCATATTAACATCGGGGTACATCAGATAAACGGCAATCGGTTTGCCGTCTTTATAAGCAATCCGGATAAATTCTTCTTCAAGGATTATTTTTGCTTTTTTGAGGGTTTTACGAATATACTCAACTTTTAAAGGTTCAAAGTTTTCCATAAATGATTCCCATGCAATATTAAAAACTTCTGCAAAATCTTTGGTAAATTGCTCTGCATTTTCCCATGTGAAATGTTTGAATTCATAGCCGGGTTTTTTGGAAACCCATTCGGCAATTCTCATAAATCGATCAGACATTTTTTTTGTTACATCCAAATGAAAACCTTCTTGTTTAAAATAGGTTTTAAACCCGTAAGTTTCGAATAAGTCTTGATAGTATTTATGGTTATAAGCAATCTCATATGACGGATGTGTAAATCCGTCGACAAGCAAGCCCCAATAACTATCTCTTTCTCCGAAGTTTATCGGTCCGTCCATAGCTTCAATATTATTACTTTTCAGCCATTCTTTCGCTGTATCAAAAAGCAAATTTGCCGCTTTTTGATTATTGATGCATTCAAAAAATCCGATTCCTCCGGTTGGTTGTTTTTCTGTTTTTGATGTTTTGTAATTAATAAAACCGGCAATACGACCAATCAGTTTACCGGAATCATCTTTTAAAACCCAGCGTTCAGCAATCCCGTGCTTGAAATAAGTATTTTCCTTCGGGTCAAAAACAGCATTTATTTGATTATCCATAGGGCAAACCCATACAGGATCATTTTTATAAATTATTTTAGCTGCTTTCAGAAATTCCTTTTTTGAGCTTTTTTCAGTAACTTTATATATTTTCATATAATATTGAGATGTTTATTGATAATCAATAGCCATAGGAAAATTAAATTGTTTGCTTTATATAAATCTCATCGATTAATGATTGGTATTTAGCTGCAATAAATTTACGCTTTAACTTCAGAGTAGGTGAAAGTTCTCCTGATGCAGGAGACCATTCATCCGGAATCAATTTAAATCGTTTGATTTTTTCAAAATCAGAGACAGATTTATTTAACATTTTCACTTCTTTATTGAAGATATTCATTAACTTATCATTTTTCAGAAGTTCTGAATTGTCAGAGATACTGATTTTGTTTTCCAGACACCAATCTTTTATATACAAATAATCAGGAGCAATAATAGCACTTGCAAATTTCTCATGTTCCCCAATAACCATCATGTTATCAATAAATAATGATTCTTTGTATTTATTTTCAATTGCTTGAGGAACAATAAACTTTCCGCTTGACAGCTTAAATATTTCTTTTTTTCGATCTGTTACTTTTAAAAATTTACCGTCCTCAATATTCCCGATATCGCCTGTACGAAACCATCCGTCGTCTGTAAACACTTGTTTGGTCAGGGACTCATTTTTATAATAGCCCGACATTACATTATGACCTTTGCAAAGGATTTCACCGTCATCGGCAATTTTTACTTCAACACCGTCAATTACAGGTCCGACGGAGCCCAAACGCAGATTCGGTTTATGTTTTCTGTTTATAGTAATAATCGGGGATGTTTCTGTAAGACCATACATATTAAGAACCTTGATTCCGGCTGCCCAAAATATTCGTTCAATTCGAGCCGGTAAGAAAGCTCCTCCGCATCCCACGGATTCAATATTGCCGCCGATAGCTTCTCTCCATTTTGAGAAAATGAGTTTGTCTGCAATTTTTAATTTTAATCTGTATAAGCATGTGCTTTCACCCGGAGGTTTATACTTTAAGCCAATTTTAACTGCCCAAAAGAACAAGCTTTTCTTAATTCCTTTCAGTTTTTTACCTTTTGCAATAATCGCATCAAATATTTTTTCCAGAATTCTTGGAACTGCATCAAATCCGTGGGGTTTAATATCTCGCATATCATTTGCTATAGTTCCCATACTTTCTGCATAATAGATACTGCTTCCGCTGTATTGGGTTTGATAATTTCCCATTCTTCCTCCCACATGGCATAAGGGTAAGATACTCAGGTATTTCTGTTCGGGTTTCATTTCAAATACATCAGCAGCGGCTAAAAAATTTCTGACCAAATTTTTGTGAGAAAGCATAACTCCTTTTGATGCTCCTGTTGTTCCTGATGTATATATTAAAGAAGCAAAATCATTTGGCTTAATATCTGCTTTTATTTTTTCGAGTTCATCTTTAAATTTTTCAGTATTTGCTTTACCGAGTGAAATTATTTCCGACCAATGTTTTTCGTTTTCAATTTCATCAAACGTATAAATAATTTCAAGGTTTTTGATTTTTTCAACTACCGGTTTAATTTTTTTGACCAGTTGTTTGTCAGAAATAAACACTATGCGGGCATCTGAATGTTTCAGAATTTCTTCATATTCCGCAGAACTTAAAGATGTATATAACGGAACATGGACAATGCCGATCATTGACATTCCCATATCAACGAAATTCCATTCGGGACGGTTGCTTGAAACAGTAGCAATTTTATCGCCGCTTTTAAAGCCCATTGCCATTAATCCGTAGCTTAATTGATATGAAAAATCGATGTATTGCCGTGTACTGTACTTAAGCCATTTTTTGTTTTGCTTAAAAGCAAAGGCATCTTCTTTCATAAAATGCTTTTGATATCTGCTCAGAAGATCAAATGTGCGTGTAATTTTCATTATCCCGTATTAGTTATTAATAATTTTTTGACGGCAAGATACAATAATGTTTTCAGAAAAAATTGTGCAGATAAAAAATATAGAAAAAATTTATAAGATTTATTTATAATCTCGCTTAGTTCTATCTAAATTACTTCTTAAAAAGGCTTCTCGATAACGAAAAAATCTTGTTCTGAAAATTTAAAATTAATCGGCAGCGGATTTTCGGAAATTTTTCTTATTTTTGTCACAGCTAAAAAAATTTCCCCGAAATGAGATGTTTTGAGTTAAAAAGGGTAATATTATCTCAAATTACATCTTTAATGTACTGTAAATCATCAATATTATCATTTCCTGAAAGTCCCTAACTATTTATCTTATTTTTAAACAGTTGGTTATTTACTGAATGTCCCTAAACAACATAAAAAAACCAGCATTTTGCTGGTTTTTTTATGTTGTTAATGTTTTATAAAATATTTTAATTCATTTTGTTTAATACCGATATTTTGTATTTGCATTTTTCGAAATGAAATATGATATTGTTCTGAAAAACTGATTAATTTGTCCAAATGCCGATATGCTTTATCCACATGTTTGTCATAAATTAAAAAAGTTTCAATTGATTTATTTGAGGATTTTTCATGAATCATATATCTTGATCTTCTTGATAAATTTGAAAGAGCCATGTATGCAACATAAACATCTTCTTCGATTTTAGCTAAAGATAAAACGTTGTACGGATTAATTGCCTGTTCAACTTCAACGTGTGTTCTGTAATGATTACCGGTTTTTTCAATAATATAAGCATTTAAAATATGCAGTGCCGTATAAAAGGATACTGTAATTTTCCAATCATTATATTCGGAATCTTTAATTAAATTTAAAAAGCTGAAATTTTTTTCAGCTTTTTTTAAATGAGAATTTTTATCAGGCATATTTATTTTAAAATTTGATAATGTTCAGGAATTCGCAAATTGTCAGATTCTTCCATTATAGAATTAGAAATACTAAAACCAAGCTCATAAAAATTTGTGTTTATTTTTGCAGATGTCAAATATATTTTTGCTTCGGTATCAAAATCATTATCTTCAATAACAAACCAAGTTAATAAACCGCTGTTGTTATAATCTATTGCTAATTTTTTATATTTAATTTGTTTATCATTCAATTCTTTAATATACTCAACAATCATTTTTTTAATAATAACACTTTTAACTGTGTCTTGACTAAGTATTAAAAGATCATTCCCGCCGCCTTTAATCATTGTGTCGTAATACTTATTAAAGTTTTTATCTCCGAAACCTTCAGTGTCATAAATTAGCTTATGGCTGTGAATTGTCGCAATCAAATCTTCAAACCAAATATCAGATTTTGCTTGATCTGTTACTTTATTTTCAGCAATTTTTTGCATTATTCTTATTTTTTTAGTTGGAAGTAATTAACGTTTATAACTTTAATTATATTGCAAACATACAATAATTTTTAAAACACACAAAAATGTTAACAAACATTTGCGAGCTTCAGAACTTGAGGGCGTTTTTTGTTAACAAGCGTATTCTCAGGTTCTGGAATTTTTTATTCTACTCTTTTTTTATTGTATAAATTGTTCCTATTCAACTTGTTTATTTATAGTTTCCGTATTACCGGAGTTGTTTCGTATATAAAAGAATTAAACCAAAGCATCATACAAGACTTCAATCGGATGCAAAGCATCTCTGTTTGTTCCGTCTTTTATTTGATGGCGGCAACTGGTCCCGGGAGCGGCAATCGTAATATCTTCCGGTGTTTTTCTTATTGCCGGAAACAAAACCGTTTCTCCGATTTTCATCGATAATTCATAATGCTCTTTTTCATACCCGAAACTGCCTGCCATTCCGCAGCACCCTGACGGAATTTCTTCTACCGTATAGTTTTCGGGAAACGATAAAATATATTTTGTGGGGTCGGTGCTTGCAATAGCTTTTTGCTGACAATGACCGTGAAGTTTTATATGTTTTGTATTTTTTGAAAATTCTTCTTTAGTAATTTTTCCGTTTTTCATTTCTTTTGCCAGAAATTCTTCTGCCGTAAGTGCATTTATTGCAATCTTTTCAGCTGTTTCTTTCATCTTTTTATCTTTGAAAAAATCAGGATATTCGTCTCGAAAACTCAAAATCGTTGAAGGTTCTATTCCGATAAGCGGTGTTTCTTCCGTAATAATATCTTTTAAAATACGAATATTTTTTTCGGCAATTTGTTTTGCTTTTCTTATCAATCCTTTTGAAATATAGGTTCTGCCGCTTTCCGAAATATTCGGAATAACAACTTGATAGCCCAGGTTTTCAAACAACTTAATTGCAATAATCCCAATTTCGGCATCATTGTAATTTGTAAATTCATCTGCAAACAAATAAATCTTTTTGCCTTTACCGTTTCTTGGATTTTTATATTGTTTTTTTAATGTCTTTTTTGAAAGTTCGGGCATTTTCCTTTTTGTCGAGAATCCGATTAATTTCATTACGGGAACAGAAAAAATCTTACTTTTAAGGAAAACATTACTTATTGACGGAGCTATTGAAAGGATTTTGTTAATATTAGTAATATTTGCTACCAATCGACTTCTTAACGGAATACCGTTTTTATCATAATATTTTTGTAAAAATTCTGCTTTTAATTTTGCCACATCAACGTTTGCTTGACATTCTGTCTTGCACGCTTTACAAGAAAGGCAAAGATCAAGAATGTTGTACAAATCTTTATTATTAAAAGGGTCTGTATCATTTGTGATAATTTCTCTCAACATATTTGCTCTGGCGCGTGTTGATTGATCTTCATTGCCTGAAGCTTTGTATGACGGGCACATGGTTCCCCCTACTGCAAGCGTTCTTACACAATCACCCGCCCCGTTGCATTTTTCCGCAGCTCTTAAATACCCTTCGGTATCCGTGAAATCGAAAATGGTATCAAAAGTTTTTGTTTCTTGTCCCGGTTCGTATCGCAAAAATTCATTCATGGGAGGCGTGTCGGTTATTTTACCTGGATTAAATATATTATGTTCATCCCAAGTTTTCTTAACGTATTTAAAAAGATTGTAAATTTTTTCACCGTACATTAAAGGAATAAATTCGCCTCTTAATCTGCCGTCACCGTGTTCGCCGCTTAAAGAACCCTTGTATTTTTTTACCAATTTTGCAGTTTCACGGGCAACTGTTCTGAAAAGTTCAACATCCTTTTTGTCTTTCAAATTCAAAACCGGTCTTAAATGCAACTCTCCTGAACCTATGTGAGCATGATAAACGCATTCCAGATTATGTGAGCTGAGAATTTTTTGGAATTCTTCAATATATTCGGGAAGTTTGTTAACCCTAACAGCAGTATCTTCCGTTAAACTAACCGATTTGGCATCGCCTTTCATATTTGCCAAAACACCCAATCCGGCTTTTCTCAAATCCCAAACTTTGTTTATGTCGTCATCCCAAATTACAGGAAAATGATAACCGTATCCGGCTTTGCGCATTTCTTTTTCCATGTTTTCGGCAATCTTATTGATTTCTTCTTTGCTTTCACGTGCAAATTCAATAATCAGAATTGAAGCAGGATTACCTTTCAGGAAAAAACGATTTTCATCAAGGGCTTTATTTTTTGCAGCCAATTCCAGAATCGTATTATCCATTAACTCTACCGCACCGGGTTTGTATTTCAGAGCAATTAAATTGGCATAAAAAGCATCATTAATTTTTTCGAAATGTGCACCTATAACAGCTACGTTTTTAGGCGGTAAATCAATGAGTTTCAGGGTAATCTCAGTTGTAAATGCCAACGTTCCTTCGGAGCCGGTCAATAATTTACAAAAATTGAACTTTTTATTTTTTTCCGAGAATATTTCTGTATTAAGAAGTAAATCAAGTGCATAACCCGTATTTCTGCGCGGAATTTCTTTATCGGGATATTCGTTTTCAATTTCTTCTTGTACTGCCTTATCCGATAAAATATCATTAATTTGATTATAAATTTTCCCTTCGAGATTTTGAAGTTTTAACTTTTCTCGAAACTCTTCTTTTGAAATTTCTCCGAAAGTAACTTCTGAAGTATCGCTCAAAATTGTTTTTATTGAATGCGTGTAATCTCGTGTACTTCCGTATATAATTGAGTGTAAACCGCATGCATTATTACCTGCCATTCCGCCCATTGTACAACGATTTGCCGTTGATGTTTCGGGTCCGAAAAATATACCGTGAGGTTCCAAAAATAAATTTAAATCGGTAAGAATAACGCCGGGTTGTACCGTTACCAGCTTTTTCTCAACATCAAGATTCAGGATTTTGTTCATATATTTTGAAACATCAACGACAATCCCTTTTCCCGTAACTTGTCCGGCAAGTGAAGTTCCTGCACCTCTCGGTATAAGCGAAGTATTATTTTCTTTTGCAAAAGTGATTAACTTTTTGATATCCTCTGAATCTTTCGGAAAAGCAACTGCCACCGGTTTTTCTTTGTATGCTGATGCATCTGTAGAATAGATTATTCGATAAGTTTCATCAAAAAATAATTCGCCTTTAAGTTGTTCTTTTAGTGCAGATAATTGTGTCATTACTTATTTGTTTGAATCGGATAAAGATAAAAGGTCTCTTATGTTTTTGAATAAATCAATTCTTAACGGTAATATTTACGGCTTTTCCTTCATTATGCAATCGGTCAACAGCCGTAACAGCAAAAGTATATTTTTTTCGGAATAATAATCGTCCTTTCGGAAGCTGAATCGTATTATTTCTTATGATTTTGAATATATTTTCAGGGTTTTCTAATGAACCGATTTGTTCTCCTTTGAATTTATAAACAACATAGTATGCAGCTGTATCAATTGCTGTTTTTTCTTTTGAATAGGGTTGTGACCAAGTAAGATACTTTTTTCGTTTATTCTTTATTAAAATCAAATTTTCCGGTTTCCCGGGAGGTATTGTATCTAAATAATCCATTGACGGAATTAATGCCGGGTATTTGAAAATGTCATTTTTTAAAGAGTCAATTACTCCGTTTGGATTTGTAAGGAAAAATTTTGCACTGAAATAAATGCACCCTTTTATTTCAGGAAATTGTCTGTTAAGACGGTTTTGATTCGGGATTTCAGAAGGATTTTTCCATGCTTTATTGCTGTTAATTCTATACAAACCTTGCCCGATATAAACTTGTTTTCCGTATGAATTATTTGCCCACCACTTTGCAAGAACATCGTATGCTGCTACTTTTTTTCCGATTTCCCAATATAATTGCGGAGCAACATAATCAATCCAACCATTTTTTAACCATTTCAGTATATCGGCATATAGTCCGTCGTAATTTGTATAACCGTTGGTTGCAGAGCCGCGCGGATCTTCTTTTTTATTTCTCCATATTCCGAAGGGACTAATTCCGAATTTTACATAGGGTTTTGTGTGTTTTATGCTGTCACTCAGCATTTTAATGATTAAGTCGACATTGTTGCGTCGCCAATCGCCTTTATCTGTAAAAAGTTTTGTTGTATCAGGAATTGTTTCCGTAATTAAATTAGAATCGGAATCCAAAACATTAATCGTGATTAAACTGTCCGGAAATTTTTTGTTATATGTCACGAAATCTGCACTATCCGGAAAATCAATAACTTTTCCGGTATCGTATCTTCTTTTATAAGGATAAAAATAATCGTCAAAATGTACGGCATCAATATCATAACGGGTAACAACGTCTTGAATAATTTTCGTAACATAAGTTCTGACTTCCGGTAATGCGGGGTTAAAAAATTTATGCGGTCCGTATGTAAAAAACCACTCGGGCTTTGTATTTGTGATATGATTTCTGTCAACTTGAGCTGTTTGGTATTTAAAAACAGCTCTGTAGGGATTGAACCAAGCATGAAATTCCATATTTCGTTTATGGGCTTCTTTAATCATAAATTCCAAAGGGTCATAGTAGGGTTTGGGTGCTTTGCCTTGGGTTCCGGTCAGCCATTGCGACCATGGTTCATATTTTGAATAATAAAAAGCATCTGCTGCAGGACGTACTTGTACAATAACAGCATTTATCCCGGCCGATTGCATTACATTTAATAATTTAATAAACTCTTGTTTTTGTTGTTCCGTTGTTAAATTTGATTGAGAAGGCCAATCGATATTTGCAACAGTTGCAATCCATGCAGCTCTCAGTTCATATTTCGGAGGAATATTTTTTTGACCAAAAGTATTGACGGCAAAAGACAATACAAACAGAAAGATTAAACTTTTATTAAATAGAGTTTTCATATTAAATCGTTAAAAAGTTAAGATACATTAAGAATTATTTATTTCCTCGTTATAACTGTCTACGGCTTTGCGAACAGAACCATGCAAAAGCAGAAGTCTTTTTGCTGCATCTGCCTCAATGTTTAATTCTTCTGCAATCATTATTGTTCCGCGTTCAACAAGTTTTTGATTTGTTAATTCCATGTCAACCATTTTATTACCCTTAACTCTTCCCAGTTTTATCATTAAGGAAGTTGTTATCATATTTAAAACAAGTTTTTGAGCAGTTCCGGCTTTCATTCTTGTACTTCCGGTAACAAATTCAGGGCCTACCACCGGAACTATGGCAATTTCTGCAACTTTAGAAACAGCTTCATCCGGATTACAAGTGATTGCTGCCGTTAATATGCCGTTTTTGCTTGCATGTTCCAAACCTCCAACAACATAGGGTGTTGTCCCTGATGCCGCTATTCCCACAACAGTATCATTTTCATTGATATTCAATTGTTTCAGTTCTTCCCAGGATTTATTATAATCATCTTCTGCCGATTCAACTGCTTTTCGTATTGCGGAATCTCCTCCGGCAATCAGACCTACAACAACGCCTTGCGGGATACCGAATGTAGGCGGTATTTCTGAAGCATCAATGATTCCGAGTCTTCCGCTGGTTCCGGCTCCGAGATAAAATAAACGACCGCCTTTTTTCATTCTCGGAATCAGCTTTTCAACAAAACTTTCGATTTGCGGAATAACTTTTTTTACGGCTTCATGTATTTTTGCATCTTCTTTATTAATGTTTGTTAATATTTCATTAACACTCATTTTTTCAAGATTATTGTATTTTGATGATTGTTCTGTTATCTTCATTTTATGTTCTTATATTTCTTATGTGATTTATTGTATTTTTTTCCAATTAAAATAAGCATCAATTCCTGCACCTATTGCCGGTGCTTCTCTTAATTCGGAACTTACAATAATTTTATCCGAATCGGCGTAATGCAATTTTGCTTTTTCATCTAAAAGATCCGATTTTTTAATCAGTTCATTTAATTTCTTAATTACGGGTTTTCTTATTTCCGTGTAACCGGATTGCGACTCAAAAAGATCTCCCAATCTTTGTCCTATTATGATACGGTCAAAAACGTATTTGAGATAAGGATGATCGGATGATAATTTCGGACGCGTCGGATTTACAAATTTAAAAGTATTACGAGAACCGGCATATAAGCCGGTAATTCTTTCAAATAATAACAAACTGATATTTTCAACAGCTGATTGTATCATTTTTTTTGCATCGGGATTTCCTTTGGCTGATAATTCTGCAATTTGTATGGGATAGATTCCTTTTTCATTGAGTTCGGAAACTTTTTTTCCTGCAATTTCTGCATATATTGATTGTAATCCGCCAACAGAAGTGAAACGTTCAAGAGAGCGTCCGTCGGTACTTTTCATTTCCCAAGTCTTTGCCAACCAGTCTTTTGTTTCATCAAAAGGCAGCAACTTTCCGTTGAGTTTTAATGCATCTGCGACTCCGGTTCCTCCTCCGAGATAGTATGCATTTTTAATATTTTTGAATTTGCCGTCTTCCGAATAATTTTCACCAATTCCGCAATAATCTGCATCGCTTCCTAAATGAGCAATGGGTGTAACAAAGGTGATACCTGTATCGGTGAGTCTTTTTTCTAATTTGTCGGCATAGTCAATCATACGAGGTCCGTTGGCAATAACTGAAATTCCGCGCTTATCTTTGGTTTTTAAACCCGGCATTCCTAATCCTACAACAATCTGATTTACACCGGATTGTTTGACAACAGATTCGATAACTCTTGCACAAGCTTCAATATAAGTTGCAGCTTGTTTGTTTTCTTCTTCGGTAGGTTTTATAGTGCCGTTATCACGTTCGGCAAGTTGAACGGAAATTTCTGTCGGTTTAAAATTTGAGATGAATCCTTCAATTTCATTGTAAGAGCAATCGGCAGAAAACTTTCCTAATGAAAAGCGTTCAGTTTTTTTATTAAGTGTTAAGTTCCGAGCACTTACTTTTGTAGCACCGCCATCTATTCCGAGTAATAATATATTATCTTTCAACGTATTATATTTATTTAATTTCAACCATAAGGAACACAATATTTATCATAAAGTACACAAAGCTGATTTCTTCGTTTCCTTCGTAAGTAGTGTTAATTTTATAGTTAAAGTAATTATTTTTGATTTAGTTTAATTCTTCTTAAAATGGTTTCTTTTCTCAAAAAATCTTTGGCTTCATCATTGCGGTCAACTGTTGCTTGGTCAATGCTGTGATCTGTCCCTCCCGAATGACGTATGACTTCATAAATTGCATCCCAAACTCTTCCGATACGATGTTTTTCACTAATTTTTAATACCATGCCGTAATCTTCGCCATAATTTCTGGAATAGGGCTCTTGGTTTACGCTAAATCCGATATTACGTATCAGTTGAATCGGGATTGATCTGGGTGCACCGGCACCGCCGATTCGTAATAGGTTATTACGTCCGTTTTCTTCTGTCCATTCATCATGTGTAACAACAGGAAGATCTTCCATTCTGTTTAATTCTCCCTTATCTTTCATTTCCCATACTTCATAAGATCCGATAACCATGCCGATATTGGGGTCTTTTTCATAAACAGCCAAAATTTTTTCAACAGCATCCGGTTTCAGACGATCGTCAGAATCCAATTGTACATAGTATTCTCCTTTTGCATGCCATGCACCGATATTTAAACACAATCCGAGATTATTAATGTCGTAAACCAATAATTGAACGGCAGGTTTGTTTGAATTATATTTATCTCCCCCGGGCAAATAGCGTTTTACAGCTTCCACAGTAGGATCATTTTCTCCGCCGTTAACAACAATTATGGCTTCCACATCCTGAACCGTTTGTGCTTGTATGCTGTCAATTGCCATACCGGTAAATTTAGGTCTGTTATTAACGGGTATGATAACAGATGCTTTCAGTGTGGTCTCTTTGGGTGCTGCAGGCCGAGATCCGTAATGTTCACCGGCTTCTAAATTAGCACCGATTCTTCTTAAATGTTTTTCAAGTACTTTTTCAGATTCTGATTGACTTTCTTTTGAAGCCAAAAGATAATCAAATACATTTTGTGATTTGCCTTTTGCTTTCACGGTATATAATGAACCGGCATAACGATTTGCAATATGTACTAACTTGTATTTTTCAGAAACTTTAAGTCTAAGGTCATATATTGTATTATATTTTAAAGTTTCATCACAGTAACCGACTGATTCTAATGCTTTTCTGTTAAAAAAATATACTTTCCCGTAATCCTGATTATCTCGTACCCTTCCGATATGATGCTTCAGAAGATGTATTTCTTTAATTTGATTATTTTCATTTATCTCATAATCTCCGTAAATAAGTCCGAAATCCTTTTCCTGATGTGCTGTCAGCAAGCAAAGATCAATCGTTGCTTGTTTCAAAACAATTTCTGCTTCTCTGTTATCAATATACATTAAATATTGAGAGTCAGTCACTTTAAATGCTTGGTTTAAGCTTTCGCCCAAAGTAGCTTGGTTATTTATAAAGTGAACAGCTAATTCAGAAGTGTTTTGCTCAGCTATTTTTGCAGACAAATCGGAATCTTCTCCGATAATTACTACTTCAATATTTTTACTTGTTTGCTTAAAAATACTTTTCACGGTACGGAGAAACCCGTCTTTGCCGTAAGGTGCTTCCTTCGGGAAATGCAAAATTATACTAACTTTTGCTTGTTTCATTATTTTATTCTTTTTAGTTTTTGAATTTTTATATTAAATTGTTCCTGCTTTTCTTCATTAAAAATTAAAACAAAAATACCAGATATTACATATTAACCGACGGTGTCATTTTTTATGCCGAAGTCCGGATCTAATGTTCTGTTAACAAACCATAGAGCAATAAAACTTGGAATTGTACATATAATGACATAAATAAAAAAATGTTGATAACCCAATAATTCTTGAATATAACCGCTCATCATTCCGGGGATCATCATTCCCAAAGCCATAAATCCGGTAGCAATAGCAAAATGAGCTGTTTTGTATTTACTTTTACTTGCCAAATAAATCATATACAGCATATATCCGGTAAAACCGAATCCGTATCCGAATTGCTCAACAGCAATCATAAGATTAATCGTTACTCTATTCTCAGGTAAGACATAAGACATAAATATATAGACGATATTCGGTAAATTTATAGCAATAGCCATCCACCAAATCCATTTTTTTAAACCGTGTCTTGCAGCCAGAATACCGCCCAAAATACCGCCGATCAGTAATGAAATAATACCTACTGTGCCGTATGCAAATCCTTTTTCAGTCAAGGACATTGCAAGTCCGCCGTTCTCACGAGAGTCTAATAAGAAGGGTGATGCCATTTTTGTTAATTGAGATTCTGAAAATCTGTACAGCAATAAAAACGCTATTGCAGGGACAATGCCTTTAATCTTAAAAAATGATGCTAAAACTTCCCAATAAGCTCCTTTTTTTTCTTTTTTAGAAGAGGTATCAGAGGCAGGATACGGTAATATAAGTTTATGATATAATGCTAATAATAAAAATAAAACAGCTAATGCTCCTATTGATATTGACCAAGCCAAAGGAACATTCCCGGCTTTGGCATCATATCTTGCTTCTGTTTTTTCTTTCAGATTATGTTTTACTTTAATGGTTGTTACTTGCAGTTTATTCCAGTTATTTTTGTCAAATTCAAACACACTTTTACCTGATAAATAGATATCTTTACTTCCGCTTTTTTGTCCGAAAGTCATTTTTACGGTTTCATCATCTGCAGGCGGAGCTGTTAAGGCAAACCAAATGTTTACGGAATCTAAACCTGTTTCTCTGTTATATAAAGGCACTTTAATATTTTCAGGAAAGACTTTTATTTCAGGTTCTTTTTCAGATAAGTTTGAAATATTATTTTTATATTTTTCAATTTGTTCAGTTACGGCATCTTCATTAATCTTTGTCTCGGAAACAGCTTCAATTGTCAGCTTTTTCGATTCTAAACCCGTATTGTCCAAAATTAATCCCGTAATAATTACTAATAATCCAAGACCGACAATCATTGCGAGTCTGTAGAAAGTACTTCTGATTCCGGTAAAAAAAGCTTGTTTGTTTTCTGTGAGAGCTAACATATAAAAACCGTCAGCAGCAATATCATGCGTAGATGAAGTAAAAGCCATTAACCATAGAAATATCAATGTAATCGGAAACCACCAAGGTAAATGTAAAGCCAGCGAAACTCCGGCAAAAGATACCGCAAGTATTATTTGCATTATGATAATCCATTTTCGCCTTGTTGAATAGATATCAACAAAGGGACTCCATAAGGGTTTTATAACCCAAGGTAAATATATTATTGATGTCCAGAATGCCAATGAGGAATTTGATACTCCGAGTGTTTTATACATGTCACTTGCAACAAACATTACGATAATATAAGGTATTCCTTCTGCAAAATATAAAGAAGGAATCCATGTCCAAGGGTTACGATTTGTTTTTTTCTTATCATTCATAAATGCCGGTATTTTTAATTTTTAACTCATATCTCCAAAACACTCTTTCTACAAAAGCATCTGCATAGTGTGAGTAAAAGGAAATGGGACCTACCCACGGTATTGTAGAGTATTTGAATCCGTGTTCTTTCATATCTTGCAAACATAAATATAATAATATACTTCCTATTCCTTTTCCTCTTAAATCCGGATGTGTCCCCATAGGTCCGAACCAAGCCGTTCCGATATTATTTCCGTTATATGCTGAAAATGCTTTTATTTTTCCTTTGTAACGTGCAATAAATACAGCTTTAGGTTTTGATTTTAAGGCAGTTTCAACTTCATGAACCCATAATTTCCATTCATCAGCAACAAATTCTGACAGTTTTTGTTTATCTTTATCTTCTGCACGTGTTATTTGTATCCCTGCTTCTTTTAATTCCGTAATTTTATCAGAAACATCCCAATTTTTATTATTTAAATCAACTTTTAAATTGCATGTTTCGTCGAATTTTTTAAAACCCAGCTTTTCAAAAAAACATAATGCAGGAGTATATCTCGGATCAATCCCGGGCATAAAATAATTAAGAGGGACATCATAAATTCTGACAATATCAACCTTTTCTTTCTTGAAATATTTAAAAACTTGATTATAGAGTTTTGTTCCGATACCGCACCTTCTGTATGCTTTGTCAACAGCAAACAATTTTATATAGCCGTATCTTTGTTTGTTTATATCTCTTAATACAGCTTGAACAAAACCTAAAATTTTATTATTTTGTTCTGCAATATGAATATTATTAATATCAAAATACGGGTCTTCATAAATTTTCTCTTTTAAAATTCCACTGCTGACAGTGTCAAATTCTAAATTTTTATTTAAAAAACTTAAAACTTGTGAGAAATCACTGTCTTTAAAAATTCTGAGTTTAATATTATTTTTTTCCATATACTCGAAAACTGCTTTTACAAAAACAATTATTATTTTGAGTTCTTCTTTAATAAATTTTGTCTTGCTGACAATTCAGACGTTCTGATTTTATCTTTATACATATTGTATTCATTTTGTTTTTTTATGTCAAGGTCAGAATCTGAATTGTTGTCCCATCTTCTGTATAAATACAAGACATCATATATTCTTCCGATTTTATATGTTCTTGATATATTCAGAGAGACAGCATAATTTTCACCGTAACTTGTGTTCGGGAACTTAATTTTGCGTAAAACAGGCGTGTAGAATGCTCTGGGAGCACCTATTCCATTAATTCTCAGGGCATTATTTCTGCCGTTTTCATCTGTCCATTCCTTGTGGTCAATTACACCGGGAGGGATTTCATTAAGATTAAAGTCCGTCAGTTGATAAGTCCCGATTAACATTGCACATTTTTGTTCATAAAAGCCGTTAATAATCTTTTGTACGGTATTGTAATCACTATAAATATCATCACTGTCTAATTGAATTGCAAATTGTCCGCAGTTTTTGTGATGAATCCCAATATTCCAGCAGCCGCCTATTCCCAAATCTTTGCGTTCAGGGATGATATGAATGATTTTGTTATCATTTTCTGCGAGATTTTGTACAATTTCTGTAGTTTTATCTGTTGAGTGATTATCAACAATGATGATATTAAATTTGAATCTTGTTTTTTGTAACAAAACAGATTTAATTGCACTTGCAATTGTTTTTTCTCTGTTTTTAACCGGAATAATTACAGATGCTTCATATTTAAAATTGTTTTTTGAGAAATAGATTTTTTTATACTCGCTCGGTTTAAGATAAGCATTAATGTCTTTGAGATGGATTGTTACAGCTTTTTCCATTTCAATTTGAATTTGTCTGTTTTCATCATTGAGATAATCAAAACTGCTTTTTTTCGGTTTTTTGATATCATTTGCTTCAACCGAATAAAGATACTCAGGAATGTGAGTAATTTTACTATGCTGAGAGATTTTTAACCGTAAAAGATAAAGTGCCGCAAATTTAAGCTTTTCATTAATATTTTCAGCGGCTGTATTAAATACCGAACTTTTATAGAATTGCAGTGTACCGAAATCAAAATCATCTCGTAAACTGCCCTTTTGATAATCAATAACAGGGTGATTTATTTGATCTCCGTTTTTTTTAATTTGATAATCTGAATAGAGCATTCCGGCATTTAAGTCTTCAGCAATATCGATGAATCGTTTAAGTGAGAAATCTCGTAATTCGACATTCATTTTTTCGGATAAAAACAAAGCATATTCATCTGTCATGTTTTCGGCATATATTTTTATTGCCTCAGAAGATAAAACATTATCGATATTTAAGATTTCGTATTTATTGTGCTTTGTAATTTCGGCAGATTCAGGATTTACAATAAATATTTTATTGATAAGATCAGATTTTTGTAATGATTTAATAAATTGCTCATCAGTATTGAATAAAATAAAAGCAGTTATTTTTTTCATGTGTTTATTTTTATAATTTTCAAAGGTCACATGGCCTGCCTGCCGGTAGGCAGGGAACACCCGCATGTGAACTTTATTTAATATATTTATTTATGAAACTGCATTAGTCATTCACTTGTGTGTTAAGCCTTTATACCTGGTGTTTCACATTAACATATTTATTCAAATTCGGCTGTTTGGAAATTGAGTTCAAACAGCCGAATTCGAATTAAAGGTTTTTAAAAATTATGATTTAATGTAGCCCACCAAACTTTTGTATATAAATTGTCTGGTCCTTGAATTTCTACTGCAGCATTATAGTTAACCGAATTAAACTCCGGTTCGTTATCCGGATACGGGAATCTGCCGGGAACCGTTTCAGGATCAACGGTTACAAGTGTTGTGTCAACAATTATTATTCCGTTGAGCTCCATATCCCATTTTTGTAATGTCGGGAAACTTGTTCTTCTGTATTCGGCAAATGCTTCAAATCCGTTTAAATACAAAGCAATCCATTTTTGAGTAATGAGTTGTTCCAATGTTCCGTCAAATGCTGCATCTCCTGCTAAATAGTTTGTAATTTCCGTATCCGGAATATTATTATATTGCATGCTTGCTGTAACTCCGTCATTATAAAACTGTTCAGCTTCTGCCGGTGAGCTTCCCCAGCTTCGTAATGCGGCTTCGGTTTTTAAGAAACAAACTTCTGAATAACTCAACAGTTGATTTGGGGCATTAATATCAGCAACAAAACTTAAACCCGGATATGAAGTGTTCATATAGTTATAACCGAACGCAACGACTTCTTCGACATTTAATAAATTCGGCATTCCGATTATTGTATCAGTATTAACTGTCGTGGGTTGTGCATAAATCGGTAAACGGGGATCATTTAAATCTTGTAATTTTGTAACCATAAATTCACTAACCTGACCTATTGCTGTCTCATAGTTTTCAAAGTAATCAAACCAGGGATTTCTGTCGTCTAAAGAAGAAGGATAATAAAAATTTGCAGATTCATTATTATTTGAAATAAAATTATCTTCATTCATTAATTCAGTAACAATTGATTGATTTCCGCTTCTGATTGCAAGTCTTAATCTTAACGAATTTGCAAATTTTACCCATTTATCAAGATCTCCGTGAAAAAGAATATCTGCATCTTCCGAAAAAGACTGTTTGTCATAATCAATAGCAGCAACTGCTTCACCCAATTCATTTAGCATATCGGAATAAATATCTTCTTGATTATCATAAACCGGTTTTAAAATGTTCGAATTAAGAGCTTCCGAGTACGGAACATTTCCCCATAAATCGGTTATTTTATGGAAAGTATACACCTTCCATATTCTGGCTAAGGAATATTTATTGACAGCTTCCGGATCATCTTTTGTTAAAATTAACAATTCGTTGGTATTTAAAAGAATCTTTGTATAAAATGATTCCCATAAACCTTTAATTTTTTGTTGAGTTAAATAAAGATAAGGCGGCATTGTACTGTTTCCGAATGATTTAGAGGCATACATAATCCATTGACTCAAAAAACTTTTATTTACGGTAAACATATCATATTCTCCTCCGCCTTCTTTCAGAATATATGTAAATAAATATTCCGGGTTTGTTTGCGTCGGATTATTCGGATTTGTATTTATGTCTTCAAAATTTTTTCTGCAAGAACTAATCGTCAAAAGAATTGCTCCGACAGCTATCATGTATTTTATATTTTTAAGTTTCATATAATATCGGATTTAAATGTTAAAAATTGAATCTTAATGAAAAACCTATATTTCTTGCAGTAGGCATTGCAGCATATTCTTGTCCGAGACCGTTATTTTGATTGGTAAAAGACGATTCGGGATCAATATTAGGAACACCGCTGTATATCAGCCAAAGATTTCTGCCGGTAAGGGAGAAACTCGCACTATTTATTTTTATTTTTTTCAGGAACGATTTAGGAATATTAACTCCGATAATCATTTCTCTCAGTTTTATATAACTTGCATCATAAATACTTAATTCGGTGATACCGTTCCATTTTCCCTGATGCCAATATACTTGAGGATCGAGACCTCTGTTGTTGGGAGTTCCGTCAGGAAAGACACCTTCGGGAACATAACCTACAGGTGTGCCGTCTGCTTTCATTCCGTTTAATTGTTCTTCTTCAGTTGCAGCATACCACGATTCTCTTCCTTCAAGAGTATTAACAAATTGACCGTTGTCATTACCGTATCGGTTGGTTTTGGAATATATATCGCCGCCCATTTGTACTCCGACGGTAAAACTTAAATAAAAAGCTTTATATTTAATTGAATTCACAATACCGCCTATCCAATCGGGATTAATATTTCCGAGTACTTTGGTATCTGTTCCGCTTGAAATATATAAACCTGTTGAAGGATCAATTAAATGTTTTCCGGAAACGGAATCTGTTAAAATATAAGTACCGACAATATTTCCGTACGGATCACCCGGACGAGCTTCAATTATGATTTGGCTTGTGCTTGTTATAGGGTATGTATTAATATCTTCAGCAAGGCTTATTACCTTTGATTTGTTTTTCGCGAAATTGATATTTATATCCCAACTAAAATCTTTATTCTTAATCGGTTGAATTGTTAAAAGTAATTCAATCCCTTTGTTTTGAATTTCTCCGGCATTAATGACTGCTTTATTATAACCGGTTGCTTTAGAAATTTCTGTACTAAGAATTTGGTTTACAGATATACCTTTATAGATTGATACGTCTATACCAACTTTATTTTGAAAAAATCTTAAATCAGACCCTGCTTCCCAAGATCTTGTTATTTCAGGTTTTAAATCATATAAGGGTTTGATATTGTTTAAATGGTTTACCGGTAATTCTCCGAAACTTCCGGATAAATAAACCGGTTCAAGCATATAAGGATCAGCATCGTTACCTACTTTAGCCCACGAAAGTCTTACTTTTCCAAAAGAAATAATTTTTGAGTTAAGTTTTAATGCTTCAGAAAATATAAAACCGGTACTTATTGCCTGATAAAAATAAGAGTTATTAATTGACGGTAAACTTGATGACCAGTCATTCCTTGCATTGATGTCTATGTAAAGGTATGATTTATAGGCGATTTGAGAAAACCCATACAAAGAATTAATCGTTTTTCTTATCACAGTTGTTCCCGTTGAATTATCAAGTTTATTTGTATAATTATTTAATGAGAAAAAATTAGGAACGGCAAAACCTTTAATTGCAGAAGAACTTATATCAATTTTACTTGCTGAGTTATTTCCTCCGAAACTTAATGAGAAATCAATTTTTCCGAATGTTTTTTTACCTGTTAATAAGAAATCACTATTCATTGACCTGTAACCGATCCATGTTTCAGAATATTCACCATTCGGAGCACGCATTGAATAAGATGCAATTCTCCGAAATCTTCTGTCAGTATGAAAATCGGTACCTGTCCTCAACATAAGACTCAACCAGTCCGTAATTTGAAAGTCTGATTTTACTGTTCCCAGTATTCTGTCTCTTGTATCATTATTTGTATTTTCATAGGATTCCCAATAGGGGTTTGTGTGCCAACTGTCAGATTTGTAATAGTTCTGTTCATAACCGTAAGCGTCTTTATAATCGTCTCTTAATTTATTAATGTCGATATTTCTGGGCATCCAAATAAATGTTCTGGCACCGCTTCTGGAATCTCCTTGTCCGGGTCGATTAAAAGCATCATTTCTGTCATAGTTTACTTTGGCATCGATATTTATTTTTTTGGTCAGTTTTGAAGTTCCTCTTAAGGTTATTGAGTTTTTCTTATACCAACTGTTTGGTCTTAATCCTTTGTTATAAAGGTTTGTATATGACATTCTGAATGTTGCTTTTTCTGAACCGCTGTTTATTGCAAAAGAGTTTACGGAGGTTATTCCGCGTTCATAATAATTTTTTACATTATCGGGGTGCGGTTCATAAGGTCGAATTTCTCCGTTCCAATTCAGAATTAAACGTCCGTCCATTTTCGGTCCCCAGCTCTGGTATGAATTCGGTGAATATTCTATTGTGTCCCAACCCGGATACATTAATCTTTGTATCGAATCTAATGCAATTCTCGGAATATATCCGTTACCGCCTAAGCCGTATTCATTTTGATAATCAGCTTGAATGTCAGCAATGTCAACAGTTGTTGACATGTTTACGGATACTCCGATTCCTTTTTTAACGGTTCCTTTTTTTGTCGTAATCATAATGACGCCGTTGGCAGCTTTTGAACCATATAAAGCAGCTGCATTAGGGCCTTTTAAAACGGTAATACTTTCAATGTCATCCGGATTTAAATCTGAAATACCGTCACCGTAATCATGTCCGCCTAACCAGCCGGCAGATTGATAGTTTGTGTTGTCAATCGGTATTCCGTCAACAACAATAAGCGCTTGATTGTTTCCGCTTATAGATGAATTTCCTCTTATTACGACTCGTGACGAACCTCCGGCACCACCTGCAGTTTTAGATATTTGAACACCTGCAATTTTCCCTGAGATTGAGTTTAAGATATTAGTTTCGCGTGCTTCGGTTAAATCATTACCTCCGATTTCAGAAGCAGAATATCCGAGTGCTTTTTTTTCTCTTTTAATTCCCAGTGCCGTAACAATGACCTCATCTAATTCGGCTGTTTCTGTTTTCAGTTCAACATTAATAACGGATTTGTCTCCGACATTAATTTCTTGCGTAACATAACCGAAATATGAAAAACTTAAAATAATATTGTTTCCCTCATTTACGGTTAAAGAATATTTCCCTTCAAAATCGGTCATAATTCCTTGTGCCGTTCCTTTCAGAATTACGCTGACTCCCGGTATTGCCGAATTTGAATCTGCATCAGTTACTTGCCCGCTTATTGTTCTTTGTTGGGCATAGATATTTGATACTAAAGCGGTAAATAAAATTAGTATGAACAATTTTTTTTTCATCTGTATATTTTATAATTAATATTTAATTAGTCAGACAGAATTTTTAATAATCAAATTAATGTAATTAAAAAATTAGTCAATAAATGAATTTTCCATTAAAATTATAAAAAGAAATATGTGTTGTTAATTTTGTTTTATTATAAAAAGTATCCGCTCAAAAAAGGATTATTAATAATCCTTTTTTGAGCGAATACGATAATTAACGGTTATAAATTTAATCTGCTTTAATAAATCTTGATGTTGATGATAATCCGTTATTGTTATAGAATGTAATTAAATAAATACCGGTTTTTAAATTTTTGGTATTTAAGCTTAGTTCTGAGGAATTATTATTTTCAACTATCATAACATTTTGACCCGTTATATTTGTAATTACGATTTTTTTAACCTTATCTGTATTTTTTACAAATAATTCTGAGTTAACAGGGTTTGGATATATACGAATGTTGTCAGACCAAATATTTTCAACACTTAAGTATGTAACCGGACCGTACCAATCACTTAAAGCAGGTATTCCGGTAAAATAATCACTTCCCCCCGTAAGAGCAACAGGTGTTACTTCAAATGCGATATATTTATCGTGTAAATCATCTGTAACTGTTAAAGTGGAATTGGTTGCTCCGAGAACCGTATTTATATTAGTTCCCGTATTATCATCTGCTCGGTACCATTTATATATTGAAGTACCTTCAAGGTCACCGTTTGCGTCAGAATATGTATAACTTCCTGTTAATACAGCGTCAACATTAAGATTTCCGGTGATTGTTACATCTGTTGCTTCCGGAGCGGCAGCATTAACAAGATTCAATACATCAGCCGGACCGAATGCAGCAAGCGGCATTCCGTCAAAAGCAGCTACTGTTCCGTTACCGTTATAAGCAATGGTTACTTCATCACCCTCTGAAACAGCAGAAGCTAATACAAATGTGATTGTTTCATCAACACTTGAAATACCGGTAACTGCAATAGGAGTTCCGGCAGCTATAACTGTCCAGAATTCATTTCCTGAAACAGAAGCATCATCAATAATTTTAGTAAAATCGGCAGAAACAGATAAGCCGTCTAAAGATGTTTCTGCAGAAACAAATTCCGGTAATACCATTTCTCCTTGATATCTGCCAAGTCCAAGATTCGTTTCTAAAATATATGTATTGTAAAAATCTCCGTCAACAGTCACATCAACTTCACCATACCATCCGTCAGTAATTGCTACATACTCAGATGAATCAACTATTTGAAATGGTTGAGCCGTAATATCGGCGACAATGACACGTGCTCCTTTTTCTGAACCTGACCTTTGTGCTTGAAAGAAAGCAGCCATCATACGTCCTTTATAGTTAAATACATTCGGAGATGTTGCTTGATGACCTGAAATTGAATATTCATCAATACCTAAAATTGAAGTGATACTGTCTCCTGTACTACTATATATTGTAGGAGTAAATCCTTTTGCAGAAACTAATATATTTGCATTTGCATCAAGACTCAACGGAGAAGCTGCTGGTAATAAGTTTGTCGTGTTATGTAAAGTAATAATCTCAGCTGCTCCCGGAGTACCACCTGTAATGACCCAACGAACAACTTTGTCTGAACTTTGAACTGCTGCCATTACAATTGCATTTCCGGATACATCACCTGTTACTGTAAATTTTCCGATACGACCTAAAGAAGGATCCATTACAGAAAGCCATTCTGTTGGTGCTGCAGATTCATCTGCCCATTTATAAACAACAAATGGAGAGGTACTTGCATTAAGATTAAGTCCGCAAGATAAAATTTGTCCGTCGTCAGAAACTTCTACATCATTAATCGGAAAAAAACCGGCTGTAACTCCATCAGTATTCATTTTTCCAATGAAAGCCCCGTCATTTTTATCAATTATAAGTATATCACTTCCTGTCTTTCTACTTGCAACATAAAGATGGTTTGCTCCTACTGCAAAACCGCGTTCAGTTGTTCCTGTTCCCAGATACCAAGGTAAAGCACCATACTTTTCGGATCCGACCCACATTCTTTCTAAGCCGTCTGTATTTGTGGAAGCAATTGAAGCATCAGCAGTATATGCCGACATCACAGTTGTTCCGACAGTTGTCGTTCCGCTGAGGGCAACCGGAGTTACTTCAACAGCAAAAAACTTTCCGATTTCGGCATCCGTTACAAGATAAGATCTTTTAACAGCTCCGGAAATTGCAGTTTGGTTAGTACCTGCAGCATCATCTGCCACATACCATTGGAAAATAGATTCTCCTTCCGGATCAGCATTATAATCTGAGTAATCATAATATGCACTGAGTAATGTTTCTGATTCAGGAGTTCCGGAAACAGCAACATTCTCAGCTACGGGAGCTTCATCTATATAAGGTGCTATTGCTCCGACAGTAACCGCAAAAGCTTCAATACCGGCAGTACCGTCTTCTTGTACAGGTATTACACCAAAGAAAACAAATTTTCCTTCTTCGGCAGCAGTCAGAGTATAAGTCATTTCAACAGCTCCCGCGATAGCAGCTTGATTCGTACCTCCGGCATCATCTGCTGTATACCATTGATATGTTGAAGCACCTTCGGGATCACCGTTAGCATCAAAATATGTATATGCTCCTGTAAGGACCATTCCAACCTCTTCGATTCCTGAAATTGTAACATTGTTTGCAACAGGAGGAGCAGGAGCTGTAATAACAGCCTCCGCAGAATATGTACTTAAAACAGGATTACCAATCAACAAACTACCTGTAGCTGCAACCGGAGTTACTTGAAAAGCAATATGTTTACCAACTTCATTTTCTGTTAAAGTATAAGTAAGATCTGTTGCTCCTACAATTTCAACGGCATTTGTACCGGCTGCATCATCAGCAGCAAACCATTGATATGTTGAAGCACCTTCAAGGTCACCATCTGAATCAGAATATGTATATGTCGCTGTTAAAAGTTGCCCGGATGTTAGAACTCCTGTGAAAGCTACATTACTTGCTGTCGGAAACTCTTCAGATGAAGAAACAATTTGTGCTGATGGTGAACCAAGTACAGAAGTTCCTGTAAGAGTTGTCCCGCCTGATGCAACAGGTGTTACTTCAAATTTTACATATTTATTTACATCTGTTGCTGCAAGTGTATAAGTAAGAGCTGTTGCTCCTGCTATTTCTGTATATGTACCTTCGGGAGTATCGCTGTTTAGCCAGCGAAAAGTTGATGTTCCTTCGGGATCTCCGTTAAAATCAATATATGTATACGATGCCGTAAGAACGACTCCTTCTTGAGGATTTCCTACAACTTTGATACCTGTGGCAATCGGTGCTGCATCAGTTGAAGCAAGCATTTTTATATAGTTACCACCGGATAAAGAATAAACAGCATAGGCTCCTTCAGGATTAACAACAATTGTTTGTTCTTGACCGTCACCATATTCAGAAGGCCAACCGGGAGCAACCGGTGCTGTTCCTGCTATGGTTTCAACAAATTCAGTTGCAGTAATATTTGAAAAATCAGTATTTGCACTTGTAATATCAATGATATGAAATGCTCCTCCGTCTGAAACACATAAATAAGTATTAGCACCGGCGGTAAATTGTTTAACATCTCCTGTTGTTCCTGTAAATAAAGCAGGATTAATACTGCCTACAATATTACCTGCTCCATCAATAAAAGTAGGTGTTGTTGCAGAATTACTGTACCAGAATCCGTCGGAAATTCTTGTTCCGACAGCATTAATATGAACCCCGGTTCCTCCGGTTACTCCGTTTAAAGTTAG
>JAOZQB010000003.1:32639-33206 GCA_029932445.1 Bacteroidales bacterium
AAAGTTAGTGTGTTTACATTACCGAGAACACCGGTATTAATTTCAAAATAATAAACGCTGTTAATATCTTGATGAGGCAATATAATTAAAGCTTCATCCGAGAAATCACCGGTTACACTAAATCCCGGACCATGGTCAATATCAACACCGCTTGCATCTTCCCATAATTCTTGAGCTTGAGCGTTTTCATCAGACCAATAGTATATTTTTATAGGATTATATTGGTTGGTAGTAGTAATTGTTGCAAAAATTCCGCCGTCGCTGCTTACTTCTACATCTCTTAGGCCATATCCGTTATCATTAAGAGTTAAGCCTGTTAGATCCAGGGTTTTTAATAAAGCACCCGTAGTTGCATCCAGCACAAAAACTTTATTAGAGTCAGGAATATTTCCATAAGTGTATGAACCTTCAATGTATGTTGCATACAAATGATTGTTTGCACTGTTATATGCAATACCTCTTGTGCTTTTAGCAACATTCCAGCTATGAGCAATATTCCATTGCTCCGTAAGTTGTGCATTTGTAATAACCGGCAGTATTAAAAGTAATATTGCCAATAATTTTTTT
>JAOZQB010000093.1 GCA_029932445.1 Bacteroidales bacterium
ACCGTAAATCATGCTAATTATAAAATTGCTTGTTTTCAGGAAGGTAATCTGACAAGATTAAACACATTGAATTAGGCGTTTATATGATAATCGTTTTGTCAGTAAAAATAATAAATTAAAAATTAAAAGAATAAAGTTTTAGTCATTTGCTGATAAATTACTATTAAGGTTTACCAAAAAGATACGGTTTTTGTAAAAATAAAAAACCTTATATCATATTTCTAACATTAACAGGGACAACGGAATCAAAATTTTCTAAACTTATTAACAATTGATATTACATAAACGCCTAATTCAATAAACACATTCAAAAATGAAAATATTGTTCTCACTTATTTTTTTACTCGGTATGATACACACCAATGCACAAAGTTTTTACGATTTGGAAGCAACAACAATCGACGGCAAAACCTTTAAATTTGAACAATTGAAAGGCAAAAAAGTAATGATTGTCAATACGGCATCGAAATGCGGTTTTACACCTCAATACAAAGATTTGGAAAAACTGTATGAAATGTATAAAGACAGCAATTTCGTCCTTATCGGTTTTCCGGCAAATGATTTTTTAAAACAGGAACCCGGAACAAACGAAGAGATAAAATCCTTTTGTACCCTAAATTACGGCGTTACTTTTCCCATGACGGAAAAAATTCATGTTAAAGGAAAAGACATTCATCCGGTGTATCAATGGTTAACACAAAAAGAAAAAAACGGTGCTTTTGATTCCAAAATAAAATGGAATTTCCAAAAATACATGATTGACGAAAACGGCAAATTGTTACAGGTTTTCCGGTCCAAAACAAAACCTTTTGATGCGAAAATCTTGAAATTATTGAAATAAGATTGATTCAAGGAAAGGACACTCAGTTTTCAGCAAAAGCAGGATAAACGATTTATTCAAAGGTATTTATAAAACAATTGTTTTTTATTACTGCAAAGCAGTAAAATAATATTAACTACAGATGCAATCTGTGATTAACGAATGAATTAAAAACGACAACACCGAAAGGTGTTGAGCTTCTGTCTGAGCTTCTGTGTTTAAAATACAAAATATCTTCGGTTCCGTTAAGCTTTAGCTTGCGGAAAATAATTGGGTCTATGTTGATTAAATTGGGTAGAAATTATCTGCAAAATAAATATTATAATATTTTTTATTACTGCAAAGCAGTAAAATAATATTAACCACAGATAAAATCTGTGGTTAATGAATGAATTAAAAACAACAACGCCAAAGGTGTTGAACTCCTGTCGGAGTTCCGGTTTATACATTCTAATAACCTTATGTTGTACATAAGGTTATTAGAATTAAACCCCGATTTGGGTTTATACTTTGTAAGCTCCTAAATCAATACAGACCCAAAAATATTTTTTCTTCCGATATATATTTTACGATTCTTTTTTCGGTCTCGGTAACACTTCTTCGGGAAACGGAAATACAATTGTTGAATTTTTTTCCGATGCGATATTTGCCAATGTTTGATACAATCGCAACTTTATGGCAGAGGGTGACTGATCCATTTTTTTACCTGCTTCCAACAATTTATCGGCTGCTTGCTCTTCAGCTTCAGCTAAAATAATACGTGCTCTTCTCGATCGTTCCGCTTCTGCTTGGTTTGCCATCATACGTCGCATGTTCTCAGGAAGTTGTATGTCTTTAATTTTCACATCAATGATTTCAATACCCCATTCTTCGGTTTGATTATCAACAATTTCTCTGATGTTTTGTCCGATTTCTTCGCGTTTGGATAAAATAGTATCCAATTCCACTTTTCCGCAAACATCTCGCAAGGCCGATTGAGCCAATTGTGTGATTGCAAAAGGATATTCCTCTACTTCCAACACCGCTTTTTCAGGATTCGTAATTTTAAAGAATAAGACTCCGTCAATACTGCTCGGAACATTATCCTTAGTCATCACTTCCTGCGAAAGAATATTAAATGTAATAACACGAATATCAACAACTTGCAAGGTTTCAATAATAGGAATTATCCAGCGAAAACCCGGCTTCAGAGTTTTAACATATTTCCCGAATCGAAATTTGATACCTCTTTTATATTCAAAAATAATACGAATACCGGTAAACAAAAACACAAGGAGTATAACTCCTAAAATAAAGATTAAACTCATAATATTTGATTTTAGTAAATAATTTACTCAAAGATACAACTTTAATCCATTCGTGATACGAGGATTTTAAAATTTTGAAAGGATTTTAAGTTTTTCCGAATTTAAAAGCAGAAAAAATCAAGGATTAATCTTTTTACCGCAAAATTTACAAAATTCAGCATCGGGATCATGTCCTTCTTTTAAACAATTCGGACAAACTTGGGTGGTTATTTTTTTGGTCTTTTGCTGGTTGGTCATTTCGGATGTTACAATACCCGTAGGAACGGCAATAATTGCATAACCCAAAATCATAACAGCACCGGCAATAAATTTCCCCAAAGCGGTTGCCGGGGCAATATCTCCGTAACCAACTGTTGTTAAAGTTACTACCGCCCAATAAATACTTTGCGGAATGCTTGTAAATCCACTTTCTTTACTTTCGACAATATACATGATTGTTCCGAGAATAATCACAATCATAATGACAAAAAAGAAAAAGACACCGATTTTTTGTCGGCTTGAAAGCATGGCTTTAACCAAAATTTGACTTTCGGAAACATAACGCGATAATTTAAAAACACGAAAAATTCGTAACAAGCGTAATGAGCGAATAATTGCCAAGCCGGAAGAACCGCCCGGAATAAAAAATCCGATATAGGACGGAATAACCGAAAAGAAATCAATCAAGCCGTAAAAGCTGAAAATATAAACGGGTTTTTTCTTCACGAGCCAAATTCTGAGAAAATATTCTAAGGTAAAAATTCCGGTTATCCACCATTCCGAAAATGTAAGAAAAGTCCGGTATTTTTCGGAAACACTTTCAATACTTTCTGCCATAACAACGAAAGCACTGAATAAAACAGCAATTAATAAAATAATGTCAAAAGCTTTACCGGAGGGTGTATCTGCCTCAAAGACAATTTCATATAATTTCAGTTTAAAGGGCTTCTTCATATGAACAATTCAGTCTTAAAAAAACAGCAGGAATAATTATTTTTCTAAATCAGATTTCTCAAGAATAAATAAATCTTCAAGAGCAATGCCGAAATAATGAGCAATTTTTAAGGCAAGAAGTGTCGAAGGCACAAATTTCCCGTTTTCTACAGCATGTATTGTTTGCCTGGAAACGTGCACTTGTTTTGCCAATTCTGCCTGTGTAATTCGTTTTTTGGCTCTTTCGACTCGTATAGTGTTTTCCATTCTTTTAATTTGATATTTTTATCTAAATCAAAAAGCATACCAAGAGAGAAATTATAAGTATGCATATGTTATTTATTGTAAAACAATTAAACATAAACTATACCAAAGATTTAAGTAGTTTCTTTATTTTTTATATTCTCCCGTAACTTTAAAGAAATTATTTGTAAATTCACATTTTAAAAGATAAAATTTCGAAGAAGACAATCTTAATCTTATAACTTTACATTTTTAAAAACTCATGTTAGTAAAAACATACGGAAGTGCCGTTCAAGGTGTTGATGCCGTTACCATCACCGTTGAAGTAAATGTATCCAGAGGAGCCAACTTTTATTTGGTCGGTTTACCCGATGCCGCTGTTAAAGAAAGTCAGCAACGCATCGAATCGGCATTGCGTGAACACGCTTATAAAATTCCAGGTAAAAAAGTTGTTATCAATATGGCTCCCGCGGATATTCGCAAAGAAGGTTCGGCTTATGATTTAACACTTGCTGTTGGTATTCTTGCCGCTTCGGAACAAATTAATACCGAAAATATTGATAAATATGTAATTATGGGAGAACTGTCCCTCGACGGAACACTGCAACCCATAAAAGGAGTATTACCCATTGCTATTAATGCTCGTACCGAAAAATTTAAAGGTTTTATTCTCCCGAAAGAAAATGCAAGAGAAGCTGCCGTTGTCAACAATTTGGACGTTTACGGTGTCGAAAACATTAAAGAAGTGATTGATTTTTTTGACGGAAAAACGGAGCTTAAACCAACGGTTGTTGATACTCGAAAAGAATTTTACGAAAACGTTAATAATACCGAACTTGATTTTGTTGATGTTAAGGGTCAGGAAAATGTCAAACGGGCATTGGAAATTGCAGCTGCCGGCGGACACAATATCATTATGATCGGTCCTCCCGGTGCCGGAAAAACAATGATTTCCAAACGGATACCGACCATTCTTCCGCCTTTAACTTTAAACGAAGCCTTGGAAACTACAAAAATTCATTCCGTTGCCGGAAAAACAGAGCGAAATGCTTCTTTAATTACCAAACGTCCGTTTCGTTCGCCCCACCATACCATTAGTGATGTAGCATTGGTCGGCGGCGGACAATTTCCGCAACCGGGAGAAATTTCTTTGGCACATAACGGCGTTTTGTTTTTAGATGAACTTCCGGAATTTAAAAGAACGGTTTTAGAGGTCATGCGCCAACCGCTTGAAGATCGAAAAATCACCATTTCAAGAGCCAAATTTACGGTGGAATATCCTGCCAGTTTTATGCTCATCGCATCCATGAACCCTTGCCCTTGCGGTTATTACAATCATCCTGACAGAGAATGTGTTTGCGGTGTCGGAGCCGTACAAAAATACTTGAATAAAATTTCGGGCCCTTTGCTCGACCGAATTGATATTCATATCGAAGTTGTTCCGGTTCCTTTCGGAAAATTGTCGGATACCGCTCCGGGAGAAAATAGTGAGACGGTTAGAAAACGGGTTATTGCCGCACGAGAAATACAAGAAAAACGTTTTGCAAAATTTAAAGAAATTCACAGTAATGCACAAATGACGTCAAAAATGATGCGTGAGTATTGTCAAATTGACCAAGCCGGAAGCGCTCTGCTTAAAAATGCCATGGAACGATTAGGATTATCGGCACGTGCTTACGACCGCATATTGAAAGTTTCCAGAACTATTGCCGATTTAGCCGGTACCGAAAACATAAAAACGGAACATCTTGCCGAAGCCATTCAATATCGAAGTTTGGATCGAGACAGTTGGGGCGGATAGCTAATTAAATTATTAATTATGAGTTATAAATTATGATTTTGGCTGTTTGTCAAGGAATTAATAATTTAGAACTTATAATATTAAAACAAAGATATTAATATGATGACTTGAAGATAAATTAGAAAACATTAAAACTAAGATATTGATACGATGACTTGGAGTCATCGTATCAATTTTAAACCGGAAGAATAAAATCCGTTAATATGAATTTTGAAAAAGGATACATATATCACATTTTCAATCAGGGAAATAACCGACAAAAAATCTTTTTTAACCGCGAAAATTATGTCTTTTTTCTTGAAAAGATACAAACTTATATCATTCCCTATACCGATATATTAGCAGGTGCTTAATGCCTAATCATTTCCATCTGATGGTTTATATTAAAAACATTGAATTGCCCGTTGATAAAGGAAATGACAGTAGTAAAAGAGATACGATGACTTGAAGTCATCATATCAATTTTTACCTTGAACTTCAAAACCTCGTATCAATAAATGCAAGGGCAATTTGGAACAACAGCCCAAAAACATTAATTTAGCAGGCAAAATTTTCAGGAAATGGCAAAAATACATAAGATTTTAATAGCCAACAGAGGCGAAATTGCTTTAAGAGTGATGCGTTCGGCAAAGGAACTCGGAATAAAAACCGTTGCTGTATATTCGGAAGCCGACCGCCGTTCGCCGCACGTTAAATATGCCGATGAAGCTGTTTTATTAGGTCCTCCGCCGTCTAATAAATCCTATCTGCTCGGTGATAAAATCATTGAATTTTGCAAACAATTAAAAGTCGATGCCGTGCATCCGGGCTACGGATTTCTATCTGAAAATGCCGAATTTGCCGAAGCCGTAAAAGATGCAGGTTTAATTTTTATAGGTCCCGAACCCGAAGCCATAAATTTAATGGGTGATAAGTTACAAGCTAAGGAGACCGTAAAAAATTACAATATCCCTATGATTCCGGGAACGGATAAAGCCATTACGGATATTGAAAAAGCAAAAGTTTTTGCTTTAAAAATAGGCTATCCGATTTTAATAAAAGCTTCAGCCGGCGGCGGCGGTAAAGGCATGCGTGTTGTCGAAAAACCGGGAGATTTTGAAGAGCAAATGAAAACAGCCGTGAACGAAGCCACTTCAGCTTTCGGAAACGGAGCCGTTTTTATCGAAAAATATTTTACTTCACCACGCCATATTGAAATTCAAATTATGGCTGATAATTTCGGTAATACGGTTTATTTGTTTGAAAGAGAATGTTCCGTTCAAAGAAGACATCAAAAAGTAATTGAAGAAGCACCATCTGCCGTTCTTACACCCGAATTAAGAAAGAAAATGGGCGAAACGGCCGTAAATGTTGCAAAAGCATGTAACTATACCGGAGCAGGAACCGTGGAATTCTTATACAATGACGGGGCATTTTATTTTCTGGAAATGAACACACGGCTACAAGTGGAACATCCTGTAACCGAGCTTATTACAGGTATTGATTTGGTGAAAGAACAAATTCGCGTTGCCGAAGGAAATCCTCTGAGTTTTTCTCAAGAAGACTTAAAAATTAACGGTCATGCTGTTGAAGTACGTGTTTATGCCGAAGATCCTTCAAATAATTTCTTGCCCGATATCGGCAAACTTGAAGAATATAAAAAACCCGAAGGGCCCGGCGTCAGAGTCGATGACGGTTTTGAGGAAGGTATGGACATTCCGATTTATTACGACCCGATGATTTCAAAACTCATTACTTTCGGAAAAGACAGAACGGAAGCCATAGAACGCATGATACGAGCCGTTGATGATTACAAGGTTACAGGAATTCAAACCACTTTAGCTTTCGGTAAATTTGTTATGCAAAACGAAATCTTCCGCAAAGGAAATTACAGCACGGGCTTTGTAAACAATCATTTTAAACCTGAATTCCTTTTAGACGACCCTTCAGAAGATAAAAATATATTGGCTTCAATTCTTGCTGCAAAAGTTTTTTCGGAAACAGAAACGAAAAAATTAATTTCAACTAACAATAATTCCGGTTCTCAATCCGGCTGGAAAAAAAACAGATTATAAAAAATTAAGCCCGACAAAAATTGCAGGACTTTTTTAAAACAGATATCAACTGTTTAATCTGCTTTATCATGCAAATAAGAATTATTTTCTTTAATAGAAATTTCTCCGTTTTCATCCGTCAATGTTTCTCGCGAAAAATCAGTTTTCTCCGTATCGTTTTCTTCTTTTATATTTAAACCTTTACGTTTATATGCCGGAACATCTTCCAATTCGTCAATATTTGACAAATAATCGGCAATTTTTTGTTTTTCAGAAGAAATTTCAACTGATGATTGCACATGTCTTTCAATTTTTTTCTCATGGTCTTCTTCGTTCGGAATATTTTGCACAAAAATCTCCGTATTCATATTTTCGGTATGTTCCGAAGTCGATTTCACTTTAATTTCAGAGTCGTATTCATTGCTTTGGATAAATTCCGATTCTTTCGGTTTTACCGGAGTGTCCCCGATAATAATTATTTTTTTATCTGTCGGCTTTTCTTCCTCTTCAGCTGCATTATTGATATAAATTTCCGGGATATCACGGGTCCCGAAACCGGTTGCAATAATAGTAACAGCAATTTTTTCTCCCAATGCTTCATTAACATTATTTCCCCAAATTAAATCGGCAGAATTACCGGCTTCACGTTGAACATACTCATTAATATAGCTTATTTCATCCATGGTTGCTTCATTCTCTCCTGAAACAATATTTAAAAGAATGTTTTTTGCTCCTTTGATATCCGTATTATCGAGCAACGGAGATGTTAAAGCGGCTTTTACGGCTATTTCGGCTCTGTTATCTCCGACACCTTCTCCCGTGCCCATTAATGCTACTCCGCTGCCTTTCATCACGGTATCAACATCAGCAAAGTCGACATTTATATGACCTTCAACCGTAATTATTTCGGCAATTCCTTTAGCCGCAACGGTCAAAACCTCATCGGCTTTCCCCAAAGCTTTGGAACCGGCAAGGTCGCCGTATATTTCACGGATTTTTTCATTGTTGATAATTAACAAAGCATCCACATGTTTCTCCATTAAAGTGATTCCTTCAACGGCACTTTTAATCCGTTTTCGGCCTTCATATCTGAACGGTAAGGTAACAATTCCCACCGTAAGAATCCCCATTTCTTTTGCGGCTTCAGCAATAACGGGTGCTGCTCCGGTTCCGGTTCCGCCGCCCATTCCTGCCGTAATAAAAACCATTTTTGTTCCTTCGGAAAGAATGGCTTTGATATCTTCAATATTTTCAATGGCAGCTTCGCGTCCTTTATCCGGTTGGTTACCGGCTCCCAAACCCTCAGTTAAGGTTTTACCGAGTTGTACTTTTTTTCTGACAGGGCTTTTTGCCAACGCTTGCACATCGGTATTTGCAACAATAAAGTCAACACCCGTAATCCCTTTATCGTACATGAAATTAACGGCATTACTGCCACCGCCGCCAACACCGATTACTTTTATTATCGTTTTAAAATTTACCGGTAAATTAAATTCTAATAAATCATCCATAGTTAAGTTTTTATATGGTTTGAAAACCTTTTTTAATATATTTTATTCTTCAAATTCAGTATCTTCCTCACTAAAAAAATCAAATGTTATTTGTTTTGCACTTTCCGAAAATTTATTTAATAATGATTTAATACTTCCGGTTGACGTTTCCTTTCTTTCTGCAGATTTCTTATCTTTTTTTCTTCTTCTCTTTTTAACGGAAGAAAAATCAAAGGTGTCCGCATTTTCAAATCCGAGAAGGATTAATCCGACAGCTGTTGATAATTTAGGACTGTTCATTCTGGCTCCTCCGGTAGAAACGCTTTCCGGCGGTCTGGAAACCTTGACATCCAATCCTGTTTTATATTTTATCAACTGCGGTAAATTTTCCAACAAGGCACCTCCGCCTGTCAATGCAATTCCTGCACCTAATTTATCTCGATATCCCGAATTCAATAATTCAAAATTAATAATTTCGATAATTTCTTCCATCCGTGCCTGAATGACTTTCGATAATTCCGCCAAATCAATTTCCTTTTGGTCTCTTCCGTTTATCCCGGGAATTACGGCAACACTGTCTTTTTTAGCAAATTCACTTAAAGCCGTTCCGCATTCAACTTTCAAATTTTCGGCATGTTTATTTAAAATATGATAAGCTTCTTTAATATCTTTTGTTATAACATTTCCTCCGAAGGGTATTACGGCCGTATGTCTTAAAATCCCGTCGTAAAAAACAGCAATATCCGTTGTTCCGCCGCCGATATCAATTAAAGCAACACCGGCTTCTTTTTCTTCGTCCGTCAATACGGCTTCAGACGAAGCAATCGGTTCCAAATATAAAGTTTTCGGCTGTATATCAATTAATTCCAAACAACGTTTAATATTTTTTGCCGAGGTTTTTTCTCCGATAATAATATGATAATTTCCGGTTAATTTTTTTCCGTGAAATCCGACCGGGTGATCCACACCGTTTTCCATATCCACTTTAAAATTTTGCGGTATGATATCAATTATTTCCTGCCCCGGCTCCAAACTGATACTCTTAATTTCGGAAGTCATTTTATCCACATCAGCTTGTGTAATTTTATGATCTTCATTATCAATATAGATACTGTGACTGTTTTGAATACTTTTTATATGCTGCCCTGCAATACCTATATAAACTTCTTTAAATTGAAATTCTGATTTTTCTTCGGCTAATCGAACGGCTTGCCGAATCGCATCAGAAACGGTTTCAATATTCAAAACAACCCCGCGTTTGACACTTTTAGGCGGTGTCGGAACGGTTCCTTTTGTAAGAATTGTGACATTTCCCTTTTCATCTTTTTCTCCGACGAGTGCAACAATTTTTGTGGTTCCGATATCAACGGCAGTAATAAGTTCTCTCATGGTGTAAATTATTTAATGTTAATATTTTATTATCTTTTAGTACAAACAATTTGACCTTTATATTTTAAATTTATATAGGTATATTTTTTCCATGAATGTTGGTTTAAATAATGTAAATAAAACTGTTTTAAATGCTTTAGTTTTTTTTCATAATCATACATATCTCCCAACATTATAATTTGATTTCCCACAACGGGGACTAATTCATATTCGTTTTTACTTGTAACATAAACTTGTTCTGTTTGAGCTTTTAAAAAATCATCGTCATCAATGTATTTTGCCAAAGTATATAATTCTTTTAAGGTTTTGCTAACCGTTGTATCAGAGTAAACTTTAACGATTCCGCCTTTGTAATTATAATTGATGTTACCGTTTGACGTTAAAACTCGAACGGTTCCTTTGTCGGACAACGGCATTAATTCTCCTTCTTCATCAATGTAAAATCCTTTTCCGGAATTTGAAAAAACTCTTAAAATCGGTTTTCTTTGTTCAACTTTAATTCCCAGAACACCGTTAATTTCCTTAAAAACATCCGCATTTTTAATCGACGGATACCGTTCAATTTTTCGTTCAAGAAGTCCTAAATTTACATTATCTATCGGGCTGCCTAACAGGTTTTTATATTCCGAAAAAATAATTTGTTTAACATCTTCTTTACTGATGATATTTTGATTTCCGGTATCAACAAATTCAATTTCCACCTTTTTACACAAAGTTTGTTTTGAAAACAAAATATACAAAACAACAGTCAGCCCGATTAAGGCCAAACTTATAATTGCATATATTTTTTGTTTTTTATTCATTCCGCAATAATCTGTTTTTAATTTTATTTGCATATCGGTCAATATCTCCGGCACCCATCGTCATATAAACCGTGTTATTCTCAACTTTTATGTGATTTAAGAGTTCTTCTTTTACCGTTAATATTTTTTCTTTACACTCTATCCTTTAATAATTGCTTATGCCATTATTAAACA
>JAOZQB010000094.1 GCA_029932445.1 Bacteroidales bacterium
TTAATAGTTTAAAATGGGTGTTTCATGTGTTTATTTTTATAATTTTCAAAGGTCATATGGCCTGCCTGCCGGTAGGCAGGGAACACCCGCATGTAATCTTTTTTTATTTTGCTTAATATTTGCGAGCAATAATCATTTCCTCAATGTCAAAATTTTTGTAATGGGTGTTTCATGATTTCTTATTTTAATAATTTGACGGTTCCTCTTTTTGAAATCAATTGATTATCATACGTTTTCACCGTAACGGAATAAGTAAAAGTTTCAATTCCTTGTTTTTTATTCTTATAATTTCCGTTCCACCCTTCATTGATATCATTTGTTTGAAAAACAAGTTCTCCGTATCGATTAAAAATTTCGAAAGAAACCAATTCTGCAATTCCCCATCCTCTCACATATAAAACATCATTAATTCCGTCTCCGTCAGGTGTAAAAGCATTCGGCAGATCAAGAGAATATTTTTCTTCAATATCAATATTTGCATCATAAGTTATTGTAAAGCATCCGGCTGTATCCGTTACGGTAACTTCATAATTTGTTTGTTCTGACGGATTCACAACAGCTGAAGGACAATCTGTACAAGAAATGTTATAATTCGGAAACCATTCATAAATCCCAATATCTTTTGAATAGGCATCGAGAATAACTTGTTCGCCGATAACAATACTCGTATCTTTCAAATTAACATAAGGTTCTTGCTGAACCCGAACAGTTTTTTCAGCACTGTTAATACATCCGTTTACATCCGTTCCGATTACCTGATAAGTAATGCTCGAATCAGGTTTTGACAACGGAGCATTTTCATCTTGTTCATTTAAATATGTTTTTGGATACCACTCATAGTTTTCGGCTCCGTTCGCTATAAGTTGAATTTCATCTCCTCTGCAAATTAATGTATCCCTCGCATATATATTAGGAAGTCCGTAAACCTCAACAGAAACATCGGAAGTATCCGTGCATCCGAAAGTATTTGAAATTATTAGTCTTACATTATATAAACCGGGCGTATTATAAATGTGATTCAGATATGAGTTCTCAGAATATGTATCATCTCCGGAATCCCAAAACCATATATCAGCATCATTACAATTATTATATGCATTAAATTCAAACGGAGTACATCCCGAAAACAAATTGTCAGTTGAAATTATTTCAGGTACTAATTCAGGAATATAGATTGAATCATTCAGGTAGATATCACAGGTTCCGAAATTATCACTTTTTAATAAAAGAACCGGACGAACCAAGCCCATATCATTATATGCATGAATAACGGTATCAGTTTCAGCAACAGCACCGTCACCAAATATCCATTGCAAACCAAAAACATCTTTTTTGTTTTCGGCAATAAAAGTAATATCAGAATTCTTACATGCCGTATCCGGAACATTAAATTCTGCGTAAGGACCTTTAATATCAATAAATCCGGTTTTTATGATATTACCCGTACAACCGTTAGAAGTACTTACATTTAAAGAAACATCATAATTCCCGGGCAGGGTATAAATATGCTCGGGGAATTTTAAATGTGAAGATGTTTCACCGTCACCAAAGTCCCAGTTCCAATCAACAATATCCGTATTGTCTGTCGTGTCTGAAAAATTAACAAACAAGGGATAGCAATTTGAAACCGTATCAGCAGCCGTAAATTTCGGCTCGGGATTATTTTGCATGTAAATATAATTATTAATATTTCTTGTCGAATCACATCCTTGGTTATCAACTAAGGACAGTGTTACGGGATAATATCCGGCATTGGCGTAATAGTGGCTCGGGTATTGTTCATCAGAGAAAGTTCCGTCTCCGAATTCCCAATGATAAGAAAATACATTGCTGGTATCAATCGGAATAAATTGAACTGTATCTCCGAAACATATTGTATTATCATTTGTACTGAAATCAGGAATCGGTCTTATTGCTTCAATATAATTGGGTTTCAATATTTCATTTGTGCATCCGAGTGTGTCAACAATCTTCAATTTAACATCATAAATTCCGAATTGATTATATGAATGAGTCGGTGTCTCCAGATTAGAAAATGTCCCGTCACCAAAATCCCATTGCCATGATACAAGTGTCGTATCTGATTGTGACAGATTTATAAAACTAACATTTTTCGGCATACATCCGATTACATTATTTGTTTCAAATTCAGGTTCCGGCTTATAAACTTTAATTTGTTTAATTAAACTATCCGCACAACCACGAAAATCTTCTGTTATTAATTTTAATCGGTAAGTTCCTTTATTTTCATAAATATGCTTGATTTCGGGAGAGTTTGTATGAACGATTTGATTATCTCCGAAATCCCAATAATACATTGCATAACCGGTATTTTTCTGAAAATAATATTCATCTTGACTATTTTTACTGTTTAAATTGACTTCTAAATTTTCACATCCGTAGGTCGTATCAATTTCAAAATATGCTTTTATATCTTTAATACTGACTTTGTCCGTAACATTATATGAACAATTATTCGTTTCATTTTCAACCCGAACATTATATGTATAAAATTTATTTTCGGCATAGGTATGTGTCGGATTTAGATTTACAGAATCGACCGGTGAACCATCACCAAAATCCCAATAAATTTTTTCTGCATCAATCACATTGCTGAAAAACATTGCATCATAAGGTGTATCACAATTGACAGAATAATCAGGTTTCACAATCGGACCTTTGATATAAATAAATTTTTCTTTTAACTTTGCCGCACCGCAACCGTTATAATAAGATTGTAATTTCACATCCATATAACCGGTATCGGTATACAAGTGGACAGGATCTTTTTTCATGGAATAATCTCCGTCTCCGAATCTCCAATACCATTCATCAACTAATGTTGAATCTTGGGAATCATCAAAAAACTGAACTGCTTGCGAAGCACATACGGTATCGGGTAAATTTTTATAAAAATCCGCTTGTTGAACAGTTCCCGTCATTACTTGAGAATAATAATCAGAAGAAACACAACCTTTATTTGTTATAAAATAATAGCGTACAAGATATTTCCCGACATCATTAAAAACATGAACAGGTTCCTTTTCAACACTTGAAGTTCCGTCTCCGAAATCCCAAACATAGCTTTCTATACTGTCATAGGAATTGTTATAAAAAGAATTCTCTTTAAAATTTACGGTTAAAGGAGCACATCCTTTAACGCCCCACGGATCAGCCAATAGATTCGGTGTAAAATAAGCTCTCGGAACTTTGATTATTAAACTGCTGTCAATTATTTTTTCAGCTCTGCAACCGTGCGGACTATATACAATTAATGTATCATTATAAATTCTGCTTTGAGAATAAAGAACCGTCGGATTTTCTTCATTTGACAGTTCTCCGTTTCCGAAATGCCATTCATATTGTACGGCATTTTCTGACAAGTTGTTATAATGAATTACAGCAGGTACTTGACATGCATAGTTCTGTGATAAATTAAAATCTGCCGTTATGTTTTCAATATTAATACTTTTGCTGAAGTAATCATAACATCCGGCTGCATGTGTAGCTCTCAGAATGACTTCATAGGTCCCCGGTTGAGAATAAATATGAGTCGGATTTTTCTGTTCTGAACTTGTTCCGTCACCGAAATCCCATAAAAAATAATACGCATTTTCTGAAGTATTTGTAAAAACTAATTCATCATTTGAACATAGAGTATCTTTATTAACAGAAAAATTTGCTTTTACACCTGACAAATCAATGTACTTTTCTTTATATAAAGTATCTTTACATGAATGTTCATCAGTAACTACCAGTGAAACATCAAATATTCCGTTTGAATTATACGTATGACTCGGATTTTCTTCATCTGAGGTATTTAAATCACCGAAATTCCAAAGATATAATAAATTGCCGTCACCATAAGAGTTGTTATAAAAATCGACATCTTGCTGTGAAGCACAAGAAAAAGTATAATCTGCCATAAAATCTGCATGCGGTTTGTAAACAGAAATAAGTGAATCTAAATATCCGGCATCACTGCAACCGTATTCATCGGTTACAGTTAATGAAACCGTATAATTACTTTGAAAATAATAGGTATGTATCGGATTTTGTTCGTTACTTATGATTCCGTCTCCGAAATCCCATTCCCAACTGATGATATTTCCGTCACCCGGTGTCGTTAAATCATTAAAATGCAAGCTTAACGGGGCACATCCCGAAGGAACATCTGATATTTCCGTGTTTACTTCAGGAACGGAATAAATTGTAATATAATTGGTTTTTATAACTGTATCTGAATTCACACCGTCTGTTACAACTAATTTCACGGAATAACTGCCGGCTTGTGTATAAGCAACAGACGGGTTCTCGATAACAGATGTATTTCCGTTTCCGAAATCCCATGCATAAGTTAATCCTGAAGAAGGCACGGAATTATTGGTAAAAGATACAACCATTGATTTACAGGACTTTGTACTGTCTGCAGTAAAATCTGCAGTAACTTGTGCCGATAAATTAATTAACGGCGTACAAATTATAATCAGTATCCAAATTAAATTCTTCATTCTTTCTCAGTTTTTTATTAGCAAACACTAAATTGACATTACCTTTTTTTATTGAAGCATTTTCAAAACAACAAGGCATTGTTTTAATTTCTATGACAACATCTCTTTCAGAATCGTTGAAAAAAGTAATTTTATTATCAAATTCGTATGCAGCATTATCAAAAATGACTTTGTTATTTTCGCCCGGTACAATTATTCGACATTGAACGGGTCCTAAAAATTTTTTACCTTTAAGAGAAACGAAATAATAACGATTTTTACGTAATTTCATTTTCATGTGATAGGTTTGTCCTTTTTTCATTTGAATTGTTTTAGACCTGCTGCTCACCTTAAAGGTCTTATCAGGCGTTTTAATCGGCAATAAATGTTTTATCGGTAATGCGTAGGTATTGCTTGTTAAACTTAACAGAATACTGATCAGGGTTAGTTGAATGAGCTTTTTCATGATTGTATATTTTTAATGAGTTAATATTTGTTTTTGTTTTTGTTGATGCAAATGTACGAGCCGGCAGAACAAATTTTCAGAGCAGAAAAACCTATATTATATTTCAGGTTCAGAATAAGCGAAAACACTCAGGTAAAACATATCTACAATAAGCTTATTACCATGTACTTAGCGCCATAATAAGTAATATTGCCTATTTAAATTATTTAAAAAAACAAGTTGTTTCTACCTATTAAAATTATAAGAATTGATATTGAAGAATATTAACTCGAATTTAGAGACATTAATTAAAACAAAATGGTGTAAGCTAACTTTATAAATTCAAACATTTAACTTATAACTCCTGAATTATATGAATAATTCAGCTTATCTATTGCAGCTTTTATCTTAATCAATGATACGGTTTCTGCTGACAACATAATTATATTTTCATGTATCGACAGCTGTTTCGGAATTTAATTATAAGCAGGATTAATAAACGGCGGAAAGGAAAAAACTATATATTCAAGAAAAATAAACAATTACATTTTAACGAGTTTTTTAGTCACGGCAAAAGCAACTAATGAAGCCGTGTTTCGTGTACCGGTTTTTGCCAAAAGATTGGCTCTGTGATTGTCGACCGTGCGATTACTGATAAATAATTTTTCAGCAATTTCAACATTTGTAAAACCTTCGCATATCAATTGAATAATTTCTGTTTCGCGTTTAGTTAATTTAATTCTCCGGCTCATTTTTTGTTTTTTTGCTTCATTATCAAATGAAATAATTTCCTGCACATTAATAACTTCTTCCGCAATTTTATCCTTACCGGATGAAACTAAAAAATCAATTATCTTTCCGAATTCTGCCTTTGAAGAATCACTCGTTATTTTTTTAGTTTCGGAAGACAGTTCTATTAAAGAACCGATTAAAGCATTCTCATTTTCAATTTCAATATGTTTTGCAAATAATTCAACAAATACGGCTTTTTTGTTTTTATTAATTAAGGACAATTTAAATTGTACTTTATCATAAACATTATCCATAAGGGCTTTTAATTTTGCAAGGTTTTGCTCCGGTTCGCTCAATATTATTTGAGACAATTTTAAATGATTAAGTTCCGATTTTGAATAACTTGTAATTTCTTGAAATTTTTCATTAATAATATAAAAATGATTGTTTTTAAAAATAAAGACACCGATAAGCGGATTATGCAGTAAAATTTCAAATTCTTTTCGGTGTTTCGCCTTAATACGTTCGCGTTTATCAATACGTTTTACGATGCTTGAAAGCAAGTAATCCATTTCTAAGGGCTTTGTAATATAGTCATCAGCACCGAGTTTCAATCCGTTTTTAAAATCCTGAACTTGTGCACGAGCCGTTAAAAAAATAAAAGGAACCGAATCAAAAGAAGGAATTTTTTCAAGTGTTTTATACACTTCAAATCCGTCCATATTAGGCATTTCTATATCGCAAATTATAAGATCGGGTTTATATTGAAGTGCTTTTTGAACACCATCGGCACCGTCTTTTGCCGTATAAGTTTTATATCCTTCAAAAATTAAAAAATCCGAAACTTCTTCCAATAAAGGTTGAAAATCATCAATAATTAAAATCTTTTTCTTAGCCATGGCAAACTAATTTAAATAGTAAATTATTCTATGTTAATTCTTTTCTTTATTTTATTAATAAGCTTATCCGGGCTGACCGGCTTAATAATATAATCCCCGCTTCCCATTTTTTTTGCCCTTTCAACGGCATCTTTATCTGCTTTTGCCGATAAAAAAATAACGGGAATTTTATTGATTCCGGTATCTTTTTGAATTGCCTCATATAATTCAAATCCGTTCATTTCGGGCATAACGATATCCGTTAATATCAAATTGGGATTTATGTTTTTTATTTGAGATAAGCCGTCCAAACCGTTTTTTGCTTCAAACACATCAAATCCTTCCATCATAAGGATATCAGAGATTTCTTCCCGGACAGCCGCAGTATCTTCAACAATTAATATTTTACTTTTCATAATTCTGTTTTTTATATTCTTAAATTGAGATTTATGTTTATTCTCGTTAAGAAATCAGTTACAATTTAAAATTTTCATTTTCCGGAAATTTCGGCAAAATAATATTAAATTTTGTTCCTTTTCCTTCCGTACTTTCTACTGAAATTTTACCTTTTAATAAATTAACGGATTCTTTGACAATTGCCAATCCTAATCCGGTTCCCTGTATGGTCTCTACATTATTTCCCCGTTTGAACGGACTGAAAATATCTTTTAATTCTTCTTGCTTTATACCGATTCCTTTATCTTGAACTTCTATAAAAAGATCATTTTCTTCTGCTTGTATTTTTAAACTTATTTCATCTGCATCGGGTGAAAATTTTATGGCATTACTTAATAAATTAATAAAAATATTTCTGAGAATTTTTTCATCAGAAATCATTGTAAATTCAGGCTTATTATGAATAAAATTAATTTTATGCGTATTCTTGGTTGCTGTTTCGATATCTTCTTTTATTGTTCGCACAATTTCAATTAAGTTCAATTGATTCGGATTAAATTTCATTTTTCCGTCTTCAATTTTCCCGATTGTTAAAACATCTTCCAATAATCCGGTCATATGATTCACTTGTATTTCAATTTTTTTTGCTTTTTGTTCAATCTTCGATTTTTCGGCTTTATCGTAATATTTATAAATAAATCCGGCAGCAAATTTAATCGCCGAAAGCGGTGTTCTGAACTCGTGAGAAGCCATGGATACAAATTGTGATTTTAATTCGCCCAATTCTTTTTCTTTTTTTAATGCTTTAATTAAATCATGGGTTCGTTCTTGAACTTGTTTTTCCAGTTCTTTTTTATATTTTTCTTTTTGTGTAATATCCTGTGCAATAAAAATGACTCCTTTGATTTTATCATCATCATTTATCTGTAATGAACTGCTGATCAGCAAGCGGAAAAATTGCCCGGTTTTACCGATAATCGTTATTTCTCGGTCCCCAACAAGTTTTCCCTTTAAAATTTCAGTCATAAATATGTTAATCGTTTCGTTGCCTTTTTCTTGAAACAATTTTGAGAAACGAATTTTTTTAACTTCTTGCCGAGAATAACCGGTCAAATTTTCTATAGCTCTGTTCCATTCAGCAATCTTTCCGGTCAAATTTATTCCGAAAATCGGAACATTCACATTTTGAATTAATTTAAGATATTCCGATTTTGTTTGAATTTGTTTTCTTTTAGCTTTCATATAAGAAGAAATATCTTTTAAGATTACTAAAAGTTGCGGTTCGTTTTCTTTATAAAATCTACTGAAATCATACTCAATCCAAACATTTTTACTGAATAATGAGTCTTCCTTAATAATTCTCTTTAAATGAGTTCCGTATTCTATTGTATTTTCAACTACTTCAATCAAATGACGATTTTTCCAATTTTTATTTTCCCTGAAATTACTATGTAAAAGAGCGGGTACATCCGTTCCCAAAATTTCCGCATAGGTTTTATTAGCATCAACACATTTTCCGTTTTTCTCAAATATAGCATATCCGAGTTTCCCCGTACGAATAATCTTTTTATTAAACTCATGAATTTCTCTTAATGCTTTTTCGGCATATTTTTCTTTTGTAATATTTTCAATCGTTCCTTCATAAAACACATTCCCGCTTTCATCGGTAAATTTTCGGGCATTTTCTCTGATATATATTAATTGATTATTTTTATCGGACCAAATACTTTCCAAACCTCTTACAAAACCGTCTGATTCAATCTTTGATTTAAATTCGGAACGATTAACAATAAAATCATCAGGGTTTTCAAGATTTACTTTTTTTAACTCATCCAATGATTCGTATCCCAACATCTCATAAAGGGCTTTATTGGCATCCAAAATATGACCTTCAGGTGTCGTCAAGTACATTCCGATTAAAGAATTTTCAAATGATAATCTGAAATGCATTTCGGACTGAATGAGTTTTTCACGAATTTGTTTTTGCTCGGTAATATCTTCTTTTATTGCAATGTAATTTGTGATTTTTCCGTTTGCATTTTTGACCGGTTTAATAATTGCTTTTTCCCAATAGAATTCACCGTTTTTCTTTTTATTATAAAATTCACCTTCCCAAATTTCACCGTTCGAAATTATATTCCAAATATTTTTATAAAATAAATTGTCATGTTTTCCTGATTTTAATATACGGGGATTTTTACCGATTACTTCCGAAATCGAATAACCGGTTATTTCAGAAAATTTAGGATTTGTATATTGAATATCACCACGTATATCTGTTACCACAACTGACGCAGGACTTTGATTAATCGCAGTGTAAAGTAAATTCAACTGTTCGTTTTTTTGTATATCTTCGCTTACATCCGAAATAATTCCTTCATAATTTATTATTTTTCCGTTTTTTCGGATAATAAGGGTATTATCGTTTACCCATTTTATTTTTTTATCTTTTGTGAGAACACGATACGTTTTATGAGTAATTTTAAAATTTGATTTATCTTTTGAACCGTTTTTTATCTCTTTTCTGACTTGAGGTAAATCGTCCGGATGAATAACTTGTTCGTATAAAATATTTCCGTTAATAAAATCTGAAGCTGAATAACCCAGTAATTTAGAAACATTCTCCGAAACATAATTTACGGGCCATCCGGCTTTATTTTTCCATGAAAAAGAAACAAACGGACTGCGATTAATAATATCAATTTTTTTAGAGAGGGCTTTTTTACTTTTATGTAATTCCTGAACCGTAAGCTCTAAATTTTCATTTTGACTTTGATATTCTTCATAAAGAGCTTGAAAATTTTCTTTTTGTTTTATTAAATTTAACTCTGCCTGATACTGTTCGGTAATATCTCGTGCCGTTATCAGGATATGTTTTTTATTATTCAGCAAAATAAAACTTGCAATAACATCAAAATAATGAACTTTATTTTCGGAAATTTTAAAAGTGATTTTTTCTCGTACTGTTTTCCCTTTATGAATACGTTGTATGTTTTCAATAATTTCTTTTTCGGGAATGTGAGGAATTAACAAGCTGACAGGTTTATTAACATATTTTTCAGCATTTCTCACCAAAGCTCGGGCTGCCGAATTAGCATTTATAATTAACGGGACGGATTCTGTTTCAGCATTAAGTATTAAAATCGGGTCGACGGATTTATCAAAAATTAACTTAAAACGTTCTTCACTTTCCAGTAATGCCTGTTCTTTTATTTTGATATTCGTAACATCTCTTACAGCAAGCCGTATATGTGTAATATATCCCTTAGTATCAGATTCAATGCCGGCATTAAAATTACCGTATAAAATACTTTTATCCTTTTTGATTATTTGAATATCTCCGTTTTCAATTTTACCTTTTTTTAAAATAATCGGCACAAATTTGTTTTTTATACTTTTTAAAAAATCTTCAGGATAAAATTCGAGTATCAAATGTCCGATTAAATCCTGTTTTTTGTACCCTATTTTATCCGTAAGTGTTTGGTTACATTCCGTAATGACTCCGGTGTTAAAATTAAAAGTAAAAAACATATCCGGTGCATGCTGATATAAATCACGGTATTTTTCCGCGGTTTGTTTAAGTTCTTTTTGTGTTTTTAATAACTTTTCTTTTTCATTTTTTAATTTCAAGGCATTTTCAACAGCCGGAATTAATCGTAATAAATTATCTTTTAAAAGATAATCCCAAGCACCTTTTTCCAGCAAACCGACAGCTGTTTTTTCATCTAATATTCCGGTAACAAAAATAAAAGGGGTATTCGGTGACAGTTCTAAAGCAGAAAATAATGCCTCTAAACCCGAAAATTGCGGTAGATTATAATCGGAAAGAATAATATCCGGCTTATAATGTTTCAGGGCAGACAGGTATTCCGCTTTTGTTTTTACGGCTTTGGAAGTATAATTAAAATTAGATTTATTAAGCTGATACTCAATTAAAAGGACATCACTTTCGACATCTTCGAGAATTAATATCTTTGTTTTTTTAATTTTCATTTCCGGATATAAATTAATTGCTC
>JAOZQB010000095.1 GCA_029932445.1 Bacteroidales bacterium
TGATTGGGAAAAATATGATGTGTCAAGATATGTTGATCCGGGATGTGTTCCTCCGGAAGAAGGATCTCATTCTTTTGCAATAAAAAAAGATGATATCCTATATTCTACAATTAAAAAAGATTTAGAGGAATTAGCCGGAGAAGATAATCTTTCAAATGCAATCTTTTTATTTCATACACCGCCCTATAAAACAAACTTGGACAGAGCCGCTTTAGACGGCAAAATGGTTGATTATGCACCTTTAGATGTTCATATCGGAAGTATTGCCGTACAAAGCTTTATTTATGCAAATCAACCTTTAATAACATTACACGGACATGTCCACGAATCTTCAAGGATTACAGGTTTTTGGTCTGATAAAATTAAAAATACATATTTATTTTCTGCCGCTTATGAGAAAGAAAAATTAGCACTTGTAAAATTCAATCCTGCAGAACCTGAAAAAGCAATAAGAGAATTAATTTAATTCGGTTCCTAATTTCAGCTCTCTTGCAGCATCGGTTACGGCACCGATTTTAATTGCAAAACTTGTACGATTCTTAATATCCTCATCTGTAACAATATGAACATCAAGTAATCCGTCTGATTTATAACCGGTTTTTAAAAAATTCGTGTAATCTAAACTTACACTCCATCCGTCTAACCAAGAATTTAAATCATTTAATTGATTTTTATTTCCCGTAAAATGAATTAACAAATCAATATCACTTCCGGGACCTGCCGTTGCATTTTTGGTACTTCCGAAAACAAAAAAACGTTTTACTCCGAATCGTTCAGGATTAAGTTTTGAAGCAATTTGTTCTGCTGCTCGCAAACGCCATTTCCAATGGATATCAGGGTTAGGTTTAACAAATAATTTATCAAGTTTTTCTGTTTCAGAACCGGCATCATCTGTTTCAACTGCTTCATTACAAATCACAGCTAAAGCTTTTGATTCATTTTCGTTCATAAATATATTTAACATACATCCTTCACTTTCTAAAGATAAATCAATTACCTTAATAATATCAGATAAAGAAGAAAATTCGGGTAAAAGTTTGGGAAACATATTTGGTGAATCATTATAAATATCCTCATTAAAAATGATTCCGTAATCATCAGGATATAATGGTAAGTATAGGATATCTGCTTCAACAAGATCTTGAAAAAAATGTGTTCCGAATGAAAGTTCCGGGACATAATCTCTTTGTTTTCTGGCAATTTCAATCAACATTGCCGTATTATTAATTTCAGAATAACTGACATTAACTCCTAATTTTATATCTCCTCTGCTTCCCCATCTGCCGGGACCCATTAAAATAAACTGTCTTTTAGGAAGCATTTTATTTAATTTTCCGACAGCTTTTCCGACAGCAAGCAAATCGGAATAATCCGAAAGTCGATTATATTCCTGAGGATCAACATATACCAAATGTGTAATATTTGACAAAGTTCCGTTTGTAATATTTCTTTCTGCCGAAAATAAAATTTTCTCTTTCGGAATATTATACGGTATTTTTGAAGGCCTTCTTATTTTACCGAAACTTTGTTTCCTGCATTGAAGCAGATATAAATTTTCCCCGTCATGTGCAAATTCGATATCTGTCGGAAAATTAAATTCTTTTTCAAGAACATTTAAGGTTGAATTAATTTGTTTAATAAAATTCGTATTACTCACCAGATTATTAAATGTAACGACAAAATGCCCTTTTTTAAAATCTGTTCCGATTTTTCTGATTTCTTGTAAATAATTATCTGATATTAAAGAAATAATATTGTTTATATAGGGGTATTCATTACCGAAATCATTTAATAAATCAGAAATTTTAACCGTTTTAAAGCATCGTTCTTCAAGATCAATTAAGTCGATATTTTTCGGAGAATATCGAATGAGCTCATCAATTGAAACATTAACTCTCAGATTTGGTTTTCCGGGAGCTATCATAACAGGATAATCATCACTTAAACGATCAACGGCACCGGTGCCCATTCCGGGAACAAGTCTGAGTAATCCGTCTTCTTGTTTTATTCTGCCTGACCATCTGTAATTGTTTTGAGAAAATGCAACTCCGGCAAAAGCAGGAAAAAAATATTTACCGACTTTTTTTCCTACAACTTCCTGTATCATAACACCCATTTCTTCATTATAATCAATCAAACCTCTTTCATGTCTGTATTCTATCGGATCCGGTCCGAATGTAGAAGCATAAACTTCTGCTATGGCATTTGAAAGATCTTCTAATCTTTCATTTTTAGTTCCTTGATTTGAAATAAAAAGACTTTTATATTTACCCGCAAAAATTGAATCCGGTCGGTCTTCTAATAGGCTGGAACTTCTGACAACTAACGGAACATTGCCGAAATCATCAAGCATAATTGACAATCCTTTTAATATTTCAGTTGTAAATGAAGCATTCTTAAATACATGTGTTACATAGGGATATTCCTTTCTGACAGATTCAATATCTTTATATTTCTGTTCGGAAATATCTTCTAAATGATTATATTTTATAAAACAAAGTACCCCGTCGGAAGTGATGTACCGGGTTTTCGGAATTTTAATATTTTTAGTATGTTCATTGCTGAAATGAGATTTTTGAAGAATATGCTTTGACAAAAATAAACCGGCCGCTTTCCCGCCGTATTTACCGTGACTGTTTATCGGATAAATTGTTTGATTTATCAAATCATAAAAATCATCAATTTCTAAAAAATTTTTAGCCGTATTTACAAAATCCCTAGAATCCCCTAAAAGTCTTCTTATCAGAGTCGTTTTAAGATTTTTTCGCCGGATAGGACTTAATTCAGTTCCTTGATTTTGCAAATGAAATAAGCGTTCGATAACCGAACTGATTTCTTCAAAATTTGATCCCATATTACCCAGAATATTGACTATAAATCCGGATTGATCCTCCTTTATCCATCGACTGATATTATCAAAAATTTCTTTTTCACTAAGATATTTATTTGAAATCTCAATTATTTTTTCCGTGATATTTAAAGAATCGGATTCACTTTTTGCTTTTACGGGAAAATTTGTTTCTTTAAATTGATTTTTATCATTCGGATTAGCCGGATCAAAGTATTCAAACAAAGTTTCAGCTTCTTCAATCCCTTTCCAACATAGATAATTAACCATCTTTCTTGAAATCCTGATTAATAATTTCGGATCTGTTTTTTTTAACATATCTAAAATAATCCACCATTCTGAATTTCCTCCTTTCTGAGTTTGTTTTTTTTCTTCAAAAACCGATTTTAATTCTTTATGAAAGAAAAAAGATCCGATTTGTTCCGTAATGGTATTTATTAATTTTCTTTCTTCTTTAAGAAACGGTCCTTCATCACATACAGGCCTTTCCTGTGTATAAAAAATTTCAAGTTTTCCGACAATTTCATTTTGGACGTTAATATCTGAAATAAGAACCCATTTTGACTCATCAAAATTATCTGATTTAATAGTTATATCTTTATAAGTAAGCTTCGATTTACAAATATCGGGATATTGCCATCCGGGAGGAATAGCACGAATAATACCGGTTAATATTTCTTTTGTATTTTTATTTTTATCATTCAGCAATTCTTGAATTTCATATAAACAATTCAATTCTTTTGCTCGTTCTTTTAATTCATCAACTAAACTGATTTGATTAAAGGATTTTTCCATGATAATAATTTAACTATCTGTAAATCTATATTTCAAGCTTTCAAAATAACGCCCTTTCCGATTCTGCCGTCCACTTTTATTTTTAAAGGCTTTTTTGTTTTTGAATGCTTAATAAATCGTGTTTCTTCAATTGTTTCGAGATCATAGAGCCAATCCCAATCAATTGAGTCACTTTCTGTATACGGAACTGAAAAATAAGATACTTTAAAACTTGAAATGTTATGAAAAAAATGTGAAGCCTGGCTCATTTCTTGTTTCATTTCTTCTATTGACGTTTCAACAATAACTTTTGCTCCGGATATTTGACTCCAATCAACAGGAATTCCTGCCCAAGGATCAGTCGTTCCCCATCTTCCGAAACCGATTAAAAGATATTTTTTATTTTCGGAAACAAATTTTTTATTAATTATTGATAATTCTTCAGCAATTTCATAAGTATATTTCGCTTGAAAATTACCGATTTTCAAATAAACGATATCAGTCAAATTATTTATACTGCCGTTACCAAGTACATAATCAGAGCTTAATAATGCTTTTTCACTTTTAAACTCAGAATCTTTTATTGTAACTTCTTCTGAAGAAACAACCATCGGTCTTACTTGCAAGAAACCGAATTTATGTTTATAATCCGGTTTATTAATAAATTTGTTCAATGTAAGTGCAAATTCGATTTCAACAGGTGACTTATAAGCATTTTCACAAACCTTAAGCATTCTTTTTAATAAATTATTTAACGGAATTGTTTCACTTTTAAGAATCGGAGCAAAGGTTAAAATTCTGGGTCCGTCATCTGATTGCCCTGTCCAAACCCTGTCTGCTGCAACATCATAGGTAGAAACAAGTTCTTTTAAGGTTCCGTGATCTTCAGCTTCCGTAACATATTTTTCAAAAAGATATTCGGTTTCATTTATGGGATCATATTCATGAACATGCCCCATATTAACAGACCAGAACTTAAGTTGTGTCTGTTTTAACATATCTTTTATTGATTTAAACGGCGGATCTTTTTTTGGATTAGCCGGTGAAAATGCCCAAGAAACGCCGCCGTCAACAATTGTTTTTCCTAAACCGAATGCAAGATTTACAACGCCTTCTTCAGGTTTTGCATTTCCTGCAGGATAAAAATTATAAGATCGAGCGACTCCCGAAATTTCCGGATAAAATTTATTGTCATGTTTTTCACCGACAACTTCCTGAATTATAACAGCCATTTTTTCATTCTCTGTCTTATGTTTTGTTGCTTTAATATAATTCTTAGGAGCTTTAAAAAATGTCGAAGCGTAAACAAATTTAACGGCTTCAATCAATTTTCTGAAACGCGAATCAATATCAAATTGATTATTCGGAGTCATTTTAGTTCCGTAAATTCCTGCAAAAGGTGCATTTAATGCATCTTCTAATAAACTTGAGGATCGAACGGCCAGAGGATGTGTAATTTCAGTTGCAATTAATTGTAAATCGCCTAAAATATTAAACGGTAATTCTGCTTTTTGAAAAGCAAGTGCTATTCGTTCATCACTTTCCTCCGATAATGCAATTTTGTATAAATCATTAGTTTGCATAAATGAATCAAATACATCCGTTCTTATGACAATCATTTTCGGAATTGTAATATTAAATTCTAAAAACTCGTCTACATTAATTTCTGATGAAATTGCAGACCATATAAATTCTAAACCTTTTGCTTTTCCTCCTAATTCTCCTTCACCAAGATAAGCAATCGGAAATTCCGAATCAAAGAAATTTTTATTCAAATCCATTTTAAAATTGTTTAATTTATATAAATTTAAATCCAACCTCTGTTTTGTGAAGCTCTTGCAACTCTGTCAACAGAAATTACATAAGCGGCATTTTTTAAAGTCATTTTATTTTGTTTTGCAAAATCACTAACCGAGACATAGGCATTTGTCATTTTCATATCAAGTTTTGATAACACTTCATCTTTACTCCAATAATAATTCATATTATTTTGAACTTGCTCAAAATAACTGCAAATAACGCCTCCGGCATTTGCTAAAAAATCAGGAATAATTAAAATATCCTTTTTATTCAGGTGTTTATCGGCTTCAGGTGTTGTCGGACCGTTAGCTCCTTCAACAATTAATTTTACTTTAGAATGAATATTATTAATATTCTCTTCCGTTATTTGATTCTCCATAGCTGCAGGAATTAAAATATCAACTTCCTGTTCTATCCATTTATCTCCTTCTAAAACTTCATAAGCGAGATCTTCTGCTTTTTCTTTATCAATACCACCGAAAGAATCCGTTATTTCAACTAATTCTTTTAAATCGATACCTTCTTTTTTTCTGAAGGCATAACTTTTTTGATCTTTGTTATCCCAAGAAGAAACACAGATTACTTTTCCGCCCATCTTATTATATAATTCTATTGCATATTGAGCAACATTCCCGAAACCCTGAACACCTGCAGTTGTATTCTCGGGTTTCATATTCAATTCCTTCAGTGCCTCTCTTAAAGCAATAATAATCCCGTATCCCGTTGCTTCCGTTCTTCCTTGAGAGCCACCCGACCCGATTGGTTTTCCCGTAATGGCTCCGGGATATTTACCGCCGTTAATTGTTTCATATTCATCCAACATCCAAAGCATATGTTGCGGATTTGTCATAACATCAGGTGCCGGAATATCCAAGTTCGGACCGATATTTTTTACAATTTGACGAATCCATCCTCGGCACACTTGTTCTTGCTCGTATAAACTTAAATTATGGGGATCGCAGATAACGCCTCCTTTTCCGCCTCCGAGAGGAATATCAACAACAGCAGTTTTCCATGTCATCCACATTGATAATGCTCTGACAGTATCAACGGTTTCCATCGGATGAAATCGAATGCCTCCTTTTGCCGGTCCTCTTGCATCATTGTGTTGAATTCTGAATGCTTTAAAAATTTTCTTTGAACCGTCATCGGTTCTTATAGGAATTGTAAAATGAAATTCCCGCATCGGATTCCTTAAAAAATCTCTTGCTGCATTATTCAATTCTAATAAATCGGCTGCTTTATCAAATTGTTTTTGAGCAGAAAGAAAGGGATTATAAGATTTTTTGTCCATGAAACCAAGTCTTAATAAAAGTAAAAAATTAAAGTATAAAAATACTAAAAAAAACGATATTAAAACATGTTTTAGAACCTTTAAACCTGAGTTCAAAAAATATTAAAAACTACCTTAATGTTATTCTGAACTTGTTTCAGAATTTTAATATAATGATTTACTAATACTTATGAGGATACTAAACACGAAGACTCGACAAAATTAAATAAATTTAATTCGAACTGTTTTTTGTTTTAAAAATTCGTTTATATTCTTCATCGCTGTATAAATTTGACTTATCAAAAATTCTGTCGGTATACAAAATACCGTTAAGATGATCTGTCTCATGCTGAAAAATAACAGCCGTAAAACCGCTTACGGTTTCGGTAATATTTTTTTTATCAAAGGTATCATAATTGATAACGATTGTATCGGAACGTCGAACAATACCGCGGTAACCGGGAACTGACAAACAACCCTCCCAACCGTCTGATTTTGAGGTCGAATATTCCTTAATTTCAATATTAAAATATACTTCAAACGGTTTTTCTTTTTTATCAAACCGCTGTACCCATATTATACGTTTATTAACACCGACTTGAGGTGCGGCAATACCGACACCCGGATTTGTCGAATCAATACATGTGTGATACATTAAATCCGTTAACTTTCTTAACTTTTTATCTTCGGAGTTGACCGGAAATTTAATACTCTTTGTATATAAAATTACGGAATCTGCATTGTTTGATACCAGCATTAAAGGCATTATTTTTTCCGTGTATTTTTTTCGAATTAATTTTCTCTCATTTAAACTGAATTTTGCCGTGTTACAACTTGCAAAAATTCCCGAAAGCAAAATCATAAAAATAAAAAGTCTCTTCATTATCATTTTTTTATTATTATTTTAAAAAAATAAATTCACTGCCCTCTTCACCGATACCTTGAATAGTCCCAAATTTATAAAAGCTGAGCGAATTATAATTGAACATCCGGAACTTATTTCAATGTTACGCCGATTATTCCTTTTCTGCCGGAAAGATCGTAAAATTTTTGGTAAGCAACAACTCTTTTTGCTTTTATATCTCTTGTTTTAAAAACAGAACCGCCGGAACAAGCATTTTTCTCAGAAACGCTCTTAAAGTCTCATCCAATTTTACTAAATAATCAACACCGGGAATAGTTTTTAAGCTGCTTAAAAGGGTTACATACTGGTTTAATCATGACCGTAACTGCTTACAAATTACTGAACTTCAAGATAATATATAATAAATAAAAACAAGAATTATAAATATACTTTAATTATTTGTAAAAAATGTACGGAACTATTGTATATTGCGCTTTCAAATATTATCTACAATAAATAAATAAGAAATGAACAAATTACTACTTTCCTTAATTTTTATATTAAGCTTAAATATTGCATTCGGGCAATTTAATAAAATTCAAACAGAAGATGGAGATAAATGCGGTTATGATCCAGTAAAGGATGCTGAACTTCTTGATTTATACGGTAAAAACTGGGGTTACGGATATGGTGATCTTTTGAATGATATTGCAGAATGGGAACAAAGCGATTACATTCAAGTACAATCCATCGGACAAAGTACACTCGGCAGAGAAATGTACGAACTGACTATAACTAATTTTGATCCGGTAAAAACATTAAAGCATCGTATATACATTCACGTAAGAACGCATCCCAATGAAGTTCAATCATTTCGAGTTGCTGATGAAATAATAAATTATCTTTCTGCTGAAAACGGTATCGGCAATTATTTAAGAGATTTGTGTATATTTCATATTGTACCCATGTATAATCCGGATGGTGTCGAACTTGAATATCCCAGAGAAAATGCAAACGGTGTTGATATAGAAAGTAATTGGAATGCTGCAACCCCTGAAATTGAAGTGCAAAATTTAAGAGCTCGGTTTGAGGAATTGATGCTTGAAGAAAATCCGATTGAAATTGCCTTAAATATGCATTCAGCACACGAATGTCACAGATTTTTTTGGGTTCACCATGCAAACGGAACATCTGAATTATACTATGGTTTAGAAGAAGAATTTGTAGAATCAGTCAGAAGTCATTTTTTAGAAGGAATTATGCCCTTTGATTCTCATGTAAGCTGGTCAGGCGGAAATCCGGGACAATATCCTGAAAGCTGGTGGTGGACAAATCATCAGGAAGATGTAATGGCTTTAACTTATGAAGATATGAATTGTGCTTCTGCCGGCTTGTATGATCAAACGGCTTATGCAATTCTATACGGTATTTCTGATTATTTAGACTTGGGTTATACAAGTATTCCTGAGGATTTATCAAATTTTTCTTTCAATATCAACACGTATCCGAATCCCGTAAAAGATATTCTGTCGATTGAATCAAATTTATCAAGCTCAAAAGAAGTCAATCTTGCTATGTACAATAGTTTAGGAACTCTTGTTTATGAAACAACTTATACAGGAAGTACAAAAATTGATTTTCAATCAATGAATCTGTCTCCGGGATTATACATTATTAATTGTAAATACAACGGATATACAAATACTGAAAAAATAATTTATTCGTATTAAAACGATTCCCTTTATATACATTATAACAAAGTCATACAATCACCTAAGGATTTGATATATGAGTGCGGTCTAAAAAGGTAAATTATGCAAAAAAGAACCCTGTCAGGGTTGAATATGCTAAATGTTAAAAGATAAATTGCTGATTTTTATTTAATTACTAAACCCTGACAGGTTTTTTTAGGCTGAGCTCATACATACTATTAAATTATTTTTCGTAATGAACTCATCTTTAAAATATTAAAAATGCACAAATACTCATCAATATTAAAGAAAGCCTTATTTATTATTTTTATTTTTGAAAGTTTTGTCAGCTCGGCACAATATTATCCCGATCAGTATTTCGAAATATACGGACCGCAAGCATTGCTTGAGGCTTCAGAAAGTGTTTCAAATATTGTAATAAGCAATAACGGAAAATATTTAGTCTTAGAAAATGAACAACTGTCAGGAACAATCACATTTCAGGCAACCACTCTGAATGAAGAATTTAACAGAGGCTTACCATCGTGGAATGCTGTTTCTCCTTCTGAATCATCTTCCGTAAAAGCAGAAATGAGATTTTTTGTAAATGATAATTGGTCAAATTGGGTTACGGTCGGTTACTGGAATAAACTTTTATGGAGTTACGGTTCAACAAGCTTCAGCGGTGGGTATGTAGATGTTGACTATGTTAAACTTAACACTTATGTGAACACGTTTCAATTCAGGATAAATTTTAAAAGAACGAGTACGAACGAACCTTCTTCTCGACTCAAACAAATCGCATTTTTTGCAAGCGACACAGAGTATCCGATTGATATTTCAGCAATAACAGCAGATAATCCGAGTGAAATATTTATTGATACCGAACATATATATCAATATGATGTGGATGATGAAATAGGAGGCAGAATATGCTCACCGGTTACAACAACAATGATAATAAAAAGCTATGGTAAAGATGTTGATGCGTATGAATTTGCTTTGAAAACATATGACCCTTATTGGGATATTTTCGGTGGTTGGCCTCGTGCCGTAACTCACGCATCAGAATATGGTCTCAGAGGGGCTGTAACACGTTACAGAACTTGGAGCGATGCATTTGATGTATTACAAAACGGAGGCAGAATAGCAATGTCGGTAGGACAACCTTTATATTCCGGACATCTGATGATGCTTGCAGGTTTTGATGCCGGCGGAAATCCTATTGTGCATGATCCCGCAAAATCAAACGGTTATGCTTATGTTTATGACAAATATGATTTATCGGCGTCATGGTTCAACAAAGGAGGAATAGCTTATACATTTTATGAGGACCATATAGCAAACAGTATTTCCTCAGTTGATAAAAATGAAAAAAGGCTGAAAGCATATCCGAACCCGATAAAAAATATTGTATATTTTGAGTTCTCTCTTGAAGAAAAACAACAAGTAAAATTGGAGATTTATGATTTAAGCGGAAGATATATTGTCGGCTTATTAAATTCAGATGCAGTCCATACAGGGAAAAATATTATTTCAAAAAATATATCTGACTATAATTTAAGTCCGGGAATTTATACAGTACGACTTTCCGGAAATACCTTCTGTACAAATGTGATGATTGTTGTGCAATAATAAAAAAAA